>NZ_JBKOTR010000008.1:0-131280 GCF_049738015.1 Streptococcus sp. CL5.50 | reverse complement strand
ATTTTTTTATAGTCCAAATCCACAAAGTTCTTCATTGTAACAACTTCTCAAAGCTGCAATCTTTTTACTTGCTTTACACCCCAATCCTGTTATAATGAGAGTATAGAAATTTGACTATTTTTGACCATTAAACAGGTCAGGCTAAATAAAGAAATGAGGTAGATGTATGCTTTGTCAAAACTGTAAAATAAACGACTCAACAATTCATCTTTATACCAATCTTAATGGAAAGCAAAAACAAATTGACCTCTGTCAAAACTGCTATAAGATTATCAAAACAGATCCTAATAATAGTCTCTTCAAAGGTATGACGGATCTGAACAATCGTGACTTTGATCCCTTTGGTGATTTCTTCAATGACCTAAACAATTTCAGGCCTTCTAACAATACTCCTCCGACTCCCCCAACCCAATCAGGTGGAGGTTACGGTGGAAATGGCGGTTATGGTTCCCAAAATCGTGGACCTGCTCAAACTCCTCCACCAAGCCAAGAAAAAGGCCTACTGGAAGAATTTGGTATCAACGTAACTGAAATTGCCCGTCGTGGAGATATTGACCCCGTTATTGGGCGCGACGATGAGATTATCCGTGTCATAGAAATTCTCAATCGCAGAACCAAGAATAATCCTGTTCTTATCGGTGAACCAGGTGTCGGAAAAACTGCCGTTGTCGAAGGTCTAGCTCAGAAAATCGTTGATGGCGATGTTCCACATAAACTCCAAGGCAAACAAGTTATCCGTCTGGATGTGGTTAGCCTAGTTCAAGGAACGGGTATCCGTGGACAATTTGAAGAACGCATGCAAAAACTCATGGAAGAAATTCGCAAACGTGAGGATATCATCCTCTTTATCGATGAAATCCATGAAATTGTTGGTGCAGGTTCTGCGGGCGATGGTAATATGGATGCAGGAAATATCCTCAAGCCAGCCCTTGCTCGTGGGGAACTGCAACTGGTCGGTGCCACTACCCTCAATGAATACCGTATCATTGAAAAGGATGCTGCCCTAGAGCGTCGTATGCAGCCTGTCAAAGTCGATGAACCAACAGTGGAAGAAACAGTCACTATCCTCAAAGGCATTCAAAAGAAATACGAAGACTACCACCACGTTCAGTATACCGATGCTGCAATTGAAGCAGCTGCAACTCTGTCCAATCGCTACATCCAAGATCGCTTCTTACCTGACAAGGCCATTGACCTCTTAGATGAAGCGGGTTCTAAGATGAACTTGACCTTAAATTTTGTGGATCCTAAAGTTATCGATCAGCGCTTGATTGAGGCTGAAAATCTAAAATCTCAAGCTACACGAGAGGAAGATTTTGAGAAGGCTGCCTACTTCCGCGACCAGATTGCCAAGTATAAAGAAATGCAAAAGAAAAAGGTCACAGACCAAGATACTCCTATCATCAGTGAAAAAACCATTGAGCATATTATCGAGCAGAAAACCAATATCCCTGTTGGTGATTTGAAAGAGAAAGAACAATCTCAACTCATCCATCTAGCCGAAGATCTCAAGTCGCATGTTATTGGACAGGATGATGCAGTCGATAAGATTGCCAAGGCTATTCGCCGGAATCGTGTCGGTCTCGGTACGCCAAACCGTCCAATTGGAAGCTTTCTCTTTGTCGGACCAACTGGTGTTGGTAAAACAGAACTTTCCAAACAACTAGCTATCGAACTCTTTGGTTCTGCTGACAGCATGATTCGCTTTGACATGAGTGAATACATGGAAAAACACAGCGTGGCTAAGTTGGTCGGCGCCCCTCCAGGTTATGTTGGCTACGATGAGGCTGGGCAATTAACTGAAAAAGTTCGTCGCAATCCATATTCCCTCATCCTTCTCGATGAAGTCGAAAAAGCTCACCCAGATGTTATGCATATGTTCCTCCAGGTCTTGGACGATGGTCGTTTGACAGATGGGCAAGGACGTACCGTTAGCTTCAAGGACGCCATCATCATCATGACTTCAAATGCTGGGACTGGTAAAGCCGAAGCCAGCGTTGGATTTGGTGCTGCTAGAGAAGGACGTACCAACTCTGTTCTCGGTGAACTCGGTAACTTCTTTAGCCCAGAGTTTATGAACCGTTTTGATGGTATTATAGAATTTAAGGCTCTCAGCAAGGACAATCTCCTTCAGATTGTCGAGCTTATGCTAGCAGACGTTAACAAGCGCCTTTCTAGCAACAACATTCATTTAGTTGTAACTGAAAAGGTCAAGGAAAAATTGGTTGACCTCGGCTATGATCCAAAAATGGGAGCACGCCCACTTCGTCGTACTATTCAAGACTATATTGAGGACGCAATCACTGACTACTACCTTGAAAATCCAAGTGAAAAAGACCTAAAGGCAGTTATGACCAGCAAGGGCAACATTCAAATCAAATCTGCCAAAAAAGCTGAAGTAAAGACTTCTGAAAAAGAAGTATAAATCCTATAGAAAAGGAGTAGAAAATGAAAATTTTCTGCTCCTTTTTATTAAAATAACTATAAATTCTTGACAGCTCGGCCTTTGTCCATTAAGATAATAATAAAGATAATAGATAATGAGGAAAATGCAATGGCAAACCCAACTTTCGGAGAAAAAAAAGCGAATACAGACTATGTTGCTCGTTATGGCGTATATGCTGTTATCCCTGATACTGAACAAAAACAAATTGTTCTTGTTCAAGCTCCCAATGGCGCTTGGTTCTTACCAGGTGGCGAAATTGAAGCAGGTGAAAATCATCAAGAAGCCCTAAAACGTGAATTGATTGAAGAGCTTGGCTTCACAGCTGAAATTGGTGCCTATTACGGACAAGCTGATGAATATTTCTACTCTCGTCACCGTGACACCTACTACTACAATCCTGCCTACCTCTATGAAGCGACTTCTTTCAAAGAAGTGCAAAAGCCACTAGAAGACTTTAATCATATTGCCTGGTTCCCTATTGACAAGGCGATTGAAAATCTCAAACGTGGTAGCCATAAATGGGCTATTGAATCTTGGAAAAAACAGCATAAGATTGACTAAATCAAGCTACTTTATTCAAAAAGTGCTATAATAGAATTAGAAAATCGGAGGAAATGTTATGAAGCTAATCAATACGACAAACTCACACTCGCAACTTGTTAAAAGCCAGCTAGAAAGTACAGATGCAACCCTTGTTGAGGTTTATTCTGCTGGAAATACTGATGTTATTTTTACCCAAGCTCCGCTTCACTATGAAATCCTCATCTCAAACAAACACCGCGCTATTCGTGAACCTGAAATCGAAGCTATTCAAGAATTTTTCTTGAAACGTAAAATTGATAAGGACTCTATTGATGAGGCCAATATCAAAACCCTCTATTCAGAAAAATTAATTGGAATTTCGATTCCAACCAAATAAAAAATTGGAGAGTTTAAAAAGCTTTTTGGACCTTATAGTACAAAACGAGGTTCTAACTTGCTTTTTGGATCATCTCCAATTTTTTATCTTGAAATCTTATCATACAAGATTTTATAGATAATTAAGGAGACAAACATGGGAGATATCATATATAGAGAGGCAAGACTTGAAGAAAGCGAAAAAATTGGAAAACTATTAGCCAATTCCTTTCTTGACTATCCTTTTTTAACGATTTTAAAAGACGATTTGAAGAAACCTGACTCCTATCCTGCTTTTGTAGAAACATTGCAAATTCTGCTTACTAGAGTCTATATTAAAAAAGGAAACTGTTTAGTTGCGGAACAAGATGGAGAATTACTTGCAGTTGCCCTTTTGCAACAAAAGGATTTCTGTATACTATCCTATCTACGAAATGGTGGAACAAACATTTTTCGCTACATTCGACCACGAAATCTTTTTAAATACTTTGACTTTGTAAAACGTTCCAAAAAGCACTTAAAACAATCAGGAGAGTTTGATTGGTATTTGATGGCTTTAGCTGTCGATATAGAAAGTAAGGGACAGGGAATTGGCAGTACTTTTCTGACACAAGGGATTGAACCTTATGTCAAATCAAAAGGCTGTAAACACTTGGGTTTCATTACCAGCACAGCAAGAAATGCCTCATTCTACGAAAAAAACGATTATGTCCTACTAGACTTTATGGAGATAGAATACGGTTCAAAATCAATTGGTAACTGGGCATTTTTAAAAACTATAAATAAATAAAAAAAATTTGGTGCTGCTTATCACAGAACCAAATCTTTTTTATTATGTTAGAAACGAATCGTCTCACGTGTTTTTTCGTATGAAGTGACAAAACGGTTGGTTACACCTGGTTCTGCAACTTCCAAAGCTTGCGAAATCTTATCAAATGAAGCATGATAATCAAATTCTTTTTCAAAAATTTCTAATGATTCATTAAAAGCTTCTTGAATTCGTTCATCAAATGAGCGATAACGGTTCGAATACTGTAGCAATTGTTCTGTCAACGTTGCATATTGAACAATATTATATGTTTCTTCTTCAAGTGCTTCCATATCATTTGTTGCAATTTCAAGCATCCGGTTCACAGCTTCTATATTGACCCGAGCTTCTTCTAGTTCAGCCATCAACTCTTCAGTATGGTTACTTGCTGTAAAGAACAACTGTAAGAAATTCTGAGGAATACCTGGAAGATTGCGTTTTTCCATATATCTCTTAATTGTGTGAAGACGATTAACATAAACATTTGCCTTCTGGCGAGCATTGATATCATCTTTTTCAATCTGAGCAAGACGTTGACTAACCTCAACTTGTTCATCTTCAATTTCCTTCAAAGTAGCTTGTAAGTTTTCCAAACGTTCTTCAAGGAATGAATAAGGTTCAGAATGTTCCTCTTGTTCAGAAGTTAGTTCCAATACAGATTCTTCTAAAGATTCTAACTCAGCTTGTAATCTATGAACATGACTAACATCCGTTTCAGATAGTAGGTAATTGTTACTCAATCGTTGAATATCTTCCACTAAAACAGCATTACTATCTTTCATGTGTTTCAAATATGTAGGAAGAGTTGCAACTAAGCCTTCTACTACTTTTTGAGCAGCGATTTCTCGTGTAAAGATATCATAGAGTGAATTGATTTCTTCTTGAACTTGAGTATTTTCATACTCAGCATTATCCAACTCTAATTGTGCAATATTTTCGTGGTTTTTCTTCAAAGATTCATAAAGCAATTGGAAGCGAGATTCAATATCCGTTTCAGCAAAATGATAGTTAGCATCTAAAAGCTTACGGTAACCATCCTCCAAATCTTCCAATTGATCAGGTAGCTCTTTAGATAATGTTTTTACAATCGCTGGCAGGCGGTCAACAATGTGACTCAAAGCCAAGATATGATTTTCAGCATTATCCAAAATTACAGCAGCTTCTACTGGGTCACCTGAAGTATTTAAAGTAACAAACTGAGAAAACTCTGATTGGATATTTTCTAATTGTTTTTCGATTTCAGATAAACCTTGGCCATATTCTTCAGAATGATCAGCCACTCGGTGTTGCAACTCTTCAAACAAGTCCAAGGTATGAAGAACACGTCCACTATTTTTAGACTCTTGTTTCTCCAAATCTGCCAAAGCATTGCGAATTGCCGCAATATCTTCTTCAATCAAGGTAATTTGACTCTCGATTTGGTCAATTTGATGACTGGCCTTGAAAAAACGGAATGAGTTGTTATAGCCTTCTGCCTCAAAAAGATTATTTTCGATATCAGCAAAAGAGTTAAGAGATAGGTCAACCCATTTTTGGTTCCACTCACGGAAAGTCACTTGACTTTGTCCAATCAAGTGCATATTTTTTACAGCTTCAACTTCATCATTAACTGGAAGATTGTACAGCTCTTCTTTTTTCTCTTCTAAAATTGCTAATTTACTTTCATTGCGTTTCCGTACATAAATTGCTATAGCATATGAAATCAGCAATATAATTGCAATTGCAATTATAAGATATACTACTAGACTATCAGACATATTAAACTCCTTTTTTACTTGAAACAATCGTAATGATTATATCATATTTTTTAGACCAAGGGAACTACTTCTCCCGATTTTTTAGACATCAAGTGTACTATAGACGGCATTTTCTTCGATAAATTCACGACGAGGCTCTACTCGATCCCCCATCAACATATCAAAGATTTTATCTGCTTCTGCAGCATCATCCACAGAAACTCTAGCCATCAAGCGATGCTCGGGATCCATGGTTGTTTCCCATAACTGATGATCGTCCATTTCACCAAGACCTTTATACCTCTGAATAGTTGGTTTGGCACGACCTTCACTGTGGCGGGCTAAGGCTTCTTGGAGTTTAATTTCTTGGTCTGCTCCTGGCTGGATATATTCTTTAATCTCGCTTCCAACCTTGACACCATAGATTGGAGGTTGGGCGATATAAACATAACCAGCTTCTAGGATTGGTTTCATATAACGATAAATCAAGGTTAAAAGAAGAGTACGAATGTGGGCTCCATCGACATCGGCATCGGTCATCAAAACAAGTTTTTGGTAACGAGCTTTTGAAACATCAAATTCTGCACCAAATCCTGTTCCCATCGCTGTGAAAAGACTACGAATTTCTTCGTTAGCTAGAATCTTATCCATACTTGCCTTTTCAACGTTCAAAATCTTACCGCGGATTGGAAGAATTGCCTGAAATTCACGGTTACGACCAGATTTTGCTGATCCACCAGCTGAGTCTCCTTCGACGATGAAGAGTTCTGTTTCCGCAGGATTGTTAGAAGAACAGTCTGCTAGTTTCCCTGGAAGGTTGGAAATTTCCAAACCAGATTTTTTACGAGTGACTTCTCGCGCACGCTTGGCAGCCACACGAGCCTTAGCAGCTAAAATTCCTTTTTCCACGATACGTTTGGCAATCTGTGGATTTTCCATGAGGAAATCAGAGAAGGCATCGCTGAAGAGGCGATTAGTAATCTTGACCACTTCACTATTCCCCAATTTGGTCTTAGTTTGTCCTTCAAACTGTGGATTTGGGTGTTTAACTGAGATAACAGCAGTTAATCCTTCACGAACATCTTCCCCTGTTAGGTTGTCTTCATTGTCTCTCAGTAACTTATTTTTACGAGCATAATCGTTGATAACACGTGTCAAGGCTGTACGGAAACCTTGCTCATGCGTTCCACCTTCATGGGTATGAATATTATTGGCGAAACTCATGACGTTTTCATGGTAACCAGTTGTGTACTGCATGGCTACTTCAACTGTGATATCATCCATCTCACCATCTGTGTAGATTGGTGTATCAAAGATTACATCCTTGTTCTCATTGATATATTCAACATAGCTAGCAATCCCACCTTCATAATGGTAATGCTTGGTTTGTTCCAAACCTTCGCGCTTATCTGTGATGGAGATTTGAAGACCGCGATTTAGAAAGGCCAACTCTTGAATCCGTTTATTTAATTTATCAAAATCAAAGGTTGTTGTTTCAGTGAAAATTTCTGGATCCGGTGTAAAGTGAACTGTTGTTCCAGTTTTATCCGTATCTCCAACCACCTCAAGGTCTGCGACAACATGACCACGACGGTATTCTTGGTAATGAATCTTACCATTTTTGTGGACATGAACATCTAATTGAGTTGAAAGGGCGTTAACAACTGAGGACCCTACTCCGTGAAGACCACCTGAGACCTTATATCCGCCACCGCCAAACTTTCCTCCAGCGTGAAGAACAGTAAAGACAGTCTCAACGGCAGGCCGACCTGTTTTTTCCTGAATATCGACTGGGATACCACGCCCATCATCGACAACAGTAATCGAATTATCTGGCTCAATAAAGACTTGAATATGGCTAGCAAATCCTGCCAAGGCCTCGTCAATTGAGTTATCAACAATTTCCCAGACTAGATGGTGAAGACCTTCCTTTGAGGTTGATCCGATATACATCCCTGGACGCATACGAACAGCCTCTAAGCCCTCTAAAACTTGAATTTGACTGGCATCATAATCTTGTGCCTGCAGATTTTTGATTTCTTCTGTCATCTTATTCCTTTTTCTTACATGTCTAATACTTGTCTTAAATTCACGATACTGGTAAACAAGTGGGTATCTAGTCCTGCAGCTTGACCTGCTTCGATATCAATAGGACGATCACCAATTACAAGACCAGAGCTAATCTGATACTTTTCTCTTAAATAAAGCATGGACTCAGGATTTGGTTTTCTCTTAAAGCCTGAGTTAGAAGTCACCACTTCTGTAAAATAAACTGCTATAGAGGTTTTTTCTAAAATTTCCAAGACTTGATTATTTCGGTGAGAGACCAAAAAATGACGGCCACCTTGATTTGAGATATCTTTCAATAAATCAGAAACTCCATCAAACAAAATCGGGTGTTCAAGCTCTCTGGCTTCATTTTCCTTGTACTTTTCTAAAAAATTCTCTAAGTTGGGAGCGAATGTCTCAATCGCAAAATCAGTAGAAACCTTTAAAGCCTGATAGACACTGTCATGGTCTTGTGTGATACCATACAGTGCCAATGTTTCAACAAAGGCAGCTGTTGAAGTTTCGTAATTATCTAGTAAAGTTCCACCTAAATCCCAGATATAATCGTGATATTTCATAGCTTTCATTATACCATTTTTTCCTTAAAAAAGCGATGATTTCCCTGAGTTTTCCACATAAAAAAACGAGAGTTTGACTCCCGTTTTACTGATTTTTACCAAAGACATCTCGATAGAGCATTCCTGTTCGTAAAGTCTCTGCGTCTCCTCCTAATTGCTCTACCAGCTCGTAGGCAAAGGCAAGGGCTGTTGAAGGGCCTCGACTGGTTGTCAATTGACCATCTACCACTACTGTTTCCTTGACGTAGTGACCATCAAGAATTTGCTCTTGAACACCGTCATAACAAGTGTACTGCTTGTTTTTCAATAGCTCTGCTTGATTGAGGGCAATTGGTGCAGCACAAATGGCTGCCAGTTTCTTCCCTTCTTGCTCGAAGCTTTGCAATTCTTGAATCAAGGCCTGATTATCGCGTAAATGTGCAGAACCAGGCATCCCTCCAGGAAGAACAATCATATCATAGTCTGATAAATCGCCATCAAAGACACGATCTGCTCTGACTTGGATTGCATGCGAACCAGTCACTTGCTCTTCAAAACCAACCATATCACAAGTAATATTTGCACGACGCAAGACATCTACAACTGTCAAAGCTTCAATTTCTTCAAAGCCTTGAGCTAACATAACTGCTACTTTTACCATGATTTTCTCCTTATTTGATTTGTTTTAATACAACCTTTTTCCGTTTGAATGAAACTTTTCCGCTCTTTTCTTCAGCTAGATTTGTCTGGTAACTCATCGATAAAAGCAAGCCAACGCCAATCAAGTTACTGATAATAGCCGATCCTCCTTGCGAAATAAAAGGCAAGGGAATCCCAGTCAAAGGAAGCAAACCTGTCACGGCACCGATATTCTCAAAGATATGGAAGAGCAACATCATAATCAAACCTGTGGAAATATAGGTATAGAACTGGTTATTTGATCTAAGAGTAATCTTCAACATACGGTAAATCAGCATGAGATAAAGGGCGATAACAAGGACTGAGCCAATAAAGCCAAAATCTTCTGCAATGACCGTGAAAATCATATCAGACTCTCTAACTGGAATAAGCAGATTAGAAGCATTAAACCCTTGTCCAAATAAGCCACCGCTTCCAATGGCAATCTGTCCTTGAGCCTGTTGGTAAGTGGTTGTTTGGGCAAAGTCAAATGGATTGAGCCAAGCCAAAATACGGTTAATTTGGTAGGTCGGCATTCCCAGTTGATGGAGAAAAGCCCGGCCGTCCTTGCTGATAAAAATAGCTAAGAAACCAGCAATTCCTGTTACAGCAGTCACAAAAACTGGGATAATAATTTTCCAAGAAACTCCTGATAGCAAGACGATTCCTGAGAAAATGGCTACAAAAACCAAAGCCGTCCCTAAGTCACTTTGAAGTGCCAAAAGAACTAGGACTGGAATGGTAAAGAGAATCATCCAGAAAATCAACAAGAAGTCCAGCGGAACTGTACGTCTCCATTCCTTATGTTTTTTTGTAAATTGGACAATCACACGAGCCAACATGAGGATATAGGATATCTTCATAAATTCTGACGGCTGGAACAAGGTAACACCATTTACCGATACCCAGTTTTTGGCACCCGTTGATGCAACTAAGCTTGGATTATAAAAGACAATCGGCAAGACCATAAGTCCCAAGCCTAAAATATACAGAAAAGGAGTCACCTTCCAAAGAAATTCTGTATTAAAGAGCATGACGACAAAACCAATCACAAGCCCCAAGGCAATCCAGGCGACCTGCTGCCCTAAAATGGGCAGAATATTATTTGGATAATCATGACTAACAGCTATATAGATAGCCACCACGCCAATAACCAGTAGAAAAAATACTGGCAAGAGCAAACTATAATCGACTCTAGAGTCGAGAGAACGTTTCATATATACTAACCTTATACCTTCATACAATACTATTTATCAAAGTTCATTTAAAAATTTATCAATAGCCTCATCAACTTCGGATCGAGAGACGGTTTTAACGGTCGCTTCTTTTGCTAGAGATGCTACTATCTGTTTGCCATATCGCTTTCCGACAATTCTCCTATCCAAAATAAGAGTTAAGGAACGTTGGTGTTCGCGTCTCATACTTCTTCCCAAAGCTTGCTTTAAACGAATAATGGCTATTGGCAACTGATAATCATAAAAGGCATTTTTTCCTTCCTGATTCAGTTCCTGATTAATCTTTTTCGTCAAGGGCTCTTGAGGATTTTGGAAAGGAAGTCTTGGTACAACTTGAATCACAAAAGGATGACTTGAAAAATCAACTCCCTCCCAGAAACTTGCTGCACCTAGCAGGATTTGTTGTTCACCTTTTTCAAAGCGTTTCTTAAGCTGATGAACATCCCCATTTTTATACTGGGCCAAGTGGCTAACTGGAAGTAAATCCGATACTGCTAGAAGCATGTCTTTAGCAGTAAAGAGAACTAAAATCGGTTGCTGGAAATCTTGAACATCCATCAGCAAATCAGCTACCTCTTTGGCGTAGACTTCTAAGGAGGTTTCTGTTACCAAGGGAAAATCCTTGACCAAGACCACTTCTTGATCCTGTTTTCCCCGAGCTTCAATCTTGACAAATTTGGCTTCAGGGTAGCCTAAAAGATCTGCCAAAGAAACCCTCTGACTAATCTCAAGAGTAGCCGACACTCCCAAGACTTGACATGAATTAGGTATTAAAGAAGATAGAAGAATACGGCCTGATTTTGTAGAAGAAATCTGAATTTTCTTTTGACTCGTTTCAATTGCTTCAAGCCAGTAATCTCTGTCAGCTGTAAAATAGCGAACCAGCTCCTCAAAGCCTTCTACCTCTAATTCTGAAAAATACTGATGGAGATTGGTCAGAGAATCCAAGATATTTTTCCTAGATTTTCCAGACTGAAATTGTTCAATCAAGTAAAGGCACTCAAAGCGAATACTTTCTAGTATTCGTTGCTGAACCTTATTTTGCTCCTCCAGTAAAGCCTTATCAAGCAAATCGATAATAGACTGGATATCGTAGGTCTCTTGAAGCAGATTTTCTAGAGCTAACAAAATCTTTTGAACTTCATCAATAATCAATAAACGGTCGCTGACAAATTCAGGATTATCTTCAAGTCTGGTTACAAGATAGGCATGATTGGTCACTAAAAGCTTGCAGGTTTGTGCCCTTTCTTGACTACGTTTCCAAAAATCTTCCGTCACAAATAAGCTCTGAGATGATAAATTCCCGTCATGACGAAGATCTGTTAGAAAATGTTGGTAACGGTATAGTTGCCCGATTTCATCCAAATCTCCTGTCTCTGTCTCAGTCAGCCAGACCAAGAGTTGCATTTTAAAGCGTCTAAATAAGCGATTTTCATCATTTTCCTGCAAGGAACGATAAAAGGAATCCAGCTTCAGATAATTGTGTGGTCCCTTTAAACTATGAATATCTATATGGAACACTTCCTTGAGATGTTTACCTTCTTCTTCCATGATCTGATTTTGAAGAATCTTTGTCGGAACACTAAGAACAATTTGATGCTCTTTGGCTTGAGATAAAGCGGGTAAGAGATAGCCATAGGTTTTCCCAATCCCTGTCGGTGCTTGAATCAGAGAGACAGGCTCATCTTTCAATAGCAAGCCAATCTCTTTAGCAAAACTTTCTTGTCGTTCCCTCACTTCAAGGTTCAACAAAGAAATATTTTTAGAAAAATCTTGGGATAGTTTTCGTGGCTCCAGGGGAGCTCCAGTTTTCTTGAAATACAGTCCTTGAACTTCGACCAAGTCTGGAGAACTCAGGATAGATTGGCTGCGATAAATTTCTTCAATAACCAGGTAGGACTCATATAAGAGGGCGTCAGCCATTTCCAGCAAGCGTTCCAAGAGTCCTTTAGGAAGTTGGGCCATCTTTTCTCGTAAAAAAAGAAGTAATTCCGCTGTAGCTTGGGCATCTGAAAGGGCTGTGTGAGCGTGTTTAAGAGGAATTCCTAATTCTCGACACAATATCGGCAAACTATATTTTTCCAGTTCAGGGAAAAAGACCTGAGCCAATTCGACCGTGTCAACACGAGGATTTCTTAGTTCATAGCCTTCAAAAAATAAATTTTCCGCCAAGAGATTAGCATCAAACTGAACATTATGTGCTACAAAAATCCCATCCTCCACCAAGTCAAAGATTTTTCTAGCAACTTGCGAAAAATCAGGTGCTTGCGCCAGACGTTGGTCTGTCAATCCTGTCAGTTCTTTGATATGAGCATCCAAGGGTTCATGTGGATTGACATCCGTCGTATAGTGATCGACGATTTTTCCGTCCTCAATCACAACAATCCCCACTTGGATAATTTTAGCCTTACTACCTGTGCTAGTTGCCTCTAAATCCACCACAACATAGCGATTACCAATCGTTTTCATTATAAAAATTATACCAAAAAAAGGGCTATTTGGCACCTGCAAACATGGGATAATTTTCAAACTCAAGAAGGTTACTTGTATTAAAAATCCCAACAAACAGAGCATTCTAGCCTACTAATTTTTTGAAAATATTGGAGAATAAGAAAAAATTGAGAGAAGAAATGTTTGCATCTTCCTTCTCTCAACGAATCATTTACTTTATTTAACCATGTCAGGATCGTAGTCGTAGAATCCTGTATCAAGAAAACGGTTTTTAGGGTGAAGTCTACGCACTTCTTCATCCAGCAAGAAGGCTTGGTCATGGCTAAAGTTACCATCTTGAATCAAGCTACGCGCTTGGATAAAGAGTTTTGCAATCTCAACAAAGTTCTGACCTGGAGTGTAGAGCCCTTCTAGTTTCCAGTGAGTGAAACCATGCTCTACCAATTCTGTCAATTTGGTCATCAAATCAAGATCATTGTTGGCAAAGATGTGGGTACCATGATTATCTTCAAAAATGGAATAATGGCTCTCTGGGTCACTTGGCTCTGCCAAGAAAAGGTCACGCTTGCGAGTCTTTTCATCATCGATATGCGTGAAGTTATAGTAGTTTTGCAAGAGCGGACGCTTAGAATGATGAATGACACTAGCTCCATAAACCAACACTTCAGCAGGAATTTCCAAAATCTCTGGCATCTTAAAGAGTTCAGCCGATGGAATTTCACGCGCCAATACAGCCTCAGATGCGCCAGCCTTTTGTCCCCAGAAGTTTATCTGACGACTGCTAGTTACCATAGTCGAAGCATCGTAGATGGTCTTAAATGAATAACCATCGCGGTTGACTACGTAAAAGACACCTGCATCCCCAATCGTAATATAGTCTGTCTTGATTTCTTCCAAGAAATCGAGGAAGGGCTTGATACGATCCATCATATCTTGGTGCATGAGGGCATTGACTGCAACGATCAATTCCTTACCAGCATCATGAACCAGCTTAGCGATTTCACGCAATTGGTCATGACTAAAGGTCGTTGGCAGACGAAGACCAAAATCTTTCTCACCGACATAGATACGGTCTACGCCAGCTTCGAGCAGTTGTTTAACTTGTTCAATACTTTCAGCAGTTGCTGTAATGATAATCTTTTCCATAAGAAAAATTATACCACATTTCTCAAAAATCAGCTATGAATACTGGGAATTTTCTAAAAAAGGCAAAGTCATTTTTTAAGGTTTGCAATTAAAAAGTGAACAGTAACTAGCACAGTTCACTCTCATTTTATGTAAGTGATTTTTCAACTAGGTAACCATCATTCATAACATAAATACGGTCAACCTTATCAAGAAGTCGTGTATCATGTGTAATCATGATAACTCCTCTACCTTGTTCGTGGGCAATGGCAGCCAACATCTCCGTTACTTGGTAAGCACGCTGGGTATCCAGACTGGCTGTCGGCTCATCTGCAAGAACGATGCTTGGATTGTTATAAAGTGCTCTAGCAATTGCGGCCCGTTGACATTCGCCACCTGATAAAGCCTTGGGATACTGATCTTGTACCTTTTCCAAATCCAACAAGTCAAGTAACTCTTTTCGATCACTTTTACTATTTTTTCCCTTATCTAGTCTGTCAATCAAATCCAGCTGTTCCTTGACCGTTAGAAAAGGAATTAAGTTTGAAGCCTGAAGAATAAAGCCAAACTCTCTAAAACGGAGGTCTGTTTTCTCCTTCTCCGTCAAACTGCCTGTTTCCTTCCCCTTTACCAAAATCTTTCCACTCGATGCTTCCTGAAGTTGTCCTAGAGTCGTTAGAAAAGTCGTCTTTCCAGAACCTGAAGGCCCAACGATAGCTACGAACTCTCCTGCATTTAGCTGAAAATTCGTCTCATGCAGGGCTACGACTTTCATCTTTCCTTCCCCGTAGGTTTTTGTCACTTGAGTCATTTCAATCAATGCTGTCATACTATTCTCCTTATCATTCTGCAATCGCAGTAATCGGGTCCACCTTTAGCAAGCGTGGAAGTGAAATGACACCACCTAGCATGGCCATCAAACAAATCACCAAGCTTAGGACAGAATAGGCTAACCAACTTGGGTAGAAAAAGAAGGTAGCTGGCAAGACTAAAATCACTCCTCCAATAGCAAGCAAGGCTAAAGCGATCCCCATACCAGCTAGGAAGAAGATTTGACAGAAAAGAGACCATACAATAGTTTTGATCTGTATTCCCTGAGCCCGCATTATTCCATAAAGTCCTAGTTTTTGTATGGTAATGATATAAACAAATATACCCACAATCAAGCCTGTAATGATAATCATAGCAAGAATCATCCCTGAAAATACATTAACTTGAGGTGTGTAACCAGGAATTTTCGAAATCATTTTTGGGATGGAAATCTGTTTCAATCCATCGCCAGCCAATTCTATATCATTTTTCAATACCAAGGCAGAGATCGATTTATTAGATTTTAAAGTTCCTTGTAAGGTCCAATAAGTTGTCAAACTCGAAAAGACAACAGGCTCAGTAAAAAATTTATTTCCTTGAGTCAGCCCTACAATCTTGTAACTTACTTCGCTTCCATTGAGTTGAATGGCATCACCTAGCTTGATTCCATAATTCTCAAAGGACTGATCCACAACCACCTCATCGTCCCCTTCAGGATAACGCCCCTCCTTCAAACTAGGTGAAATAAAAGAGTCCCACTCCTGAGCAAAGATGGAAACATTGACCTTTTCACTATCACCGACTAGATTGGTCACAGCGAACATATAACCCAGTGGAGCTGCCTCTTTAGAACTCTTATCCTTATAATCCTTTTCAGGAATAAAAGATGCCGTCAAATTATCATTTGCGTAGTCAGATAAAACCACACCCGTCGCTTGCCAATTATCAATAGCGGCTCGGTTGTTTCGCACAAGACCAAGAGCTAAGCTGGTCATAAAAAAGACCATGAAAGCGATAAGAAAAATGGTAGTTAAAATCAAACTATATCGAAGTTTGTTTTGTAATATTTCTTTGATAGCAAGATACATGCTTATCTCCTTTAACTTTTCAAGAGGTATCGATTAGACACCCTACTACTATAAAAATAGGAGACAGAAAATCTGTCTCTGTATTCAAAACAAATCTCACTAATCAAATTAAATAAAATCAAGAAAATAAGGAAACACATTTTCGTAAAAAAGAATCATTTGGTAGCTCTATTTCCTTGATAATATAAGCAATTATGAATATTAATAAGTATTTGGTGTCCATCCATCCTATCATTTTCACATTATGGTGTCAAGAAAAGTGATTTTGAAAAGGGACTTTATTCTTTTTGTAACCTTTCTGTAATAATTCTCTGCTGAAAAAATGATAAAATAGGTATGTACTGTTAAGGAGAGAATAATGCCCGTAAGAAAATTACAATCCTATGAGGTAGACTATCAAGAAGAATTAAGTCAGCAGGTTCCTCGCTATCAAGATTATACACCTGAAGCGCAATCTGATGCCAATCTCAAGGAAATCCTATTTTTTGTTAATATCGCTGTTTTTTGTATCTGTATTGCTATCTTTAGTTTTATCTTTTTAGCATTAAAATTATCACCTGCTCTTGCATTTGCCGCAGCAATCGGATCCAGCTTACTTGTTTTAAAAGTTCAACGGTCTATCATCAAACGAAAACGTAGAAGATAAATCCAAAATATCGCCCCGTCTGGAGCGATATTTTTATTTTTTCTTTTTAGATGGTGTGTGGATGGCAATCTTCACTTCAAAGATTGTTCCCTTTGGTTTATTATCTTTAACAGTAATGGTTCCTTTTAGGGCATCTACAATTTGCTTGGCTAGGGATAAACCTAAACCAAAACCACCTTTTTGACGGGTTCTAGCCTTGTCCACTCGATAAAAACGATCAAAAATTTTCTTCTTATCTTCCGCGGAAATACCGACTCCATTATCAGACACAAGTAAATACAGATTACGATCAGTCGCTGAAATCATAAAATCAATTTCACCATCCTCCTCAGTATATTTGATAGCATTATCAAATAGGATGGTCATCAGTTGTTTTAGTAAAAGTTGATCTGTGACAATCGTTCGATGGATGCGATTTTCAAAACGGAAGACACGGTCATTTTCCGAAGCAATCATTTCATAGTTTGTGAAAGTCGTATTGAAAAAACTGGTTGGAACTTCTGCAAGTTCCGGCTTAATCCCATCATCTCTACGAGCTAAATTCAACAAGTTCGTCGTCAAAAACCGCATATTTCGGACTTCTTCCAAACTCGATGCAATGCTTTCACTCACATCCATAATGGTTGCCTCTGGCTTGCGAAAAAGGGTCTCTAAGCGATTTTGCAAAACTGCGAGTGGAGTTCGTAACTCATGACTGGCATTTTCCACAAAGGACTGTTGCTTCTGCATGCTCTCAAGAAGAGGACGAACACTGACCCTAGCCAGATAGAGACTGGCAAGCAAAGACAGAATCCAGAAACTTGCCATCACAATCACAATCAATTGCTCATGCTTTTGACTTGCTTGCTCCAACTGACTGGTATTAATCAAGACAGCCGCATACTTGATATTGGTTGAAACTGAACTGATATTCGTTTCCATCAAAATCATGCGATAGATTTCTTCTTGTCCATAGCTATTAAAAACCTGAATCTGATAGATATGACCTAGTTCTTTCTTCTCTAACTTAATCTTATCCAATCCCAAAAATCGATTTCCAGAAAGGAGCTGGGTAAAATTCTTATCAAAAAGAATAACCTCCGTATTGGAGCTGACATTTGGTTTCACCTCAGTCTTGCTAGAATCTGTAGTAGCATTCTCTAAGTCTTTAATCTCTTCTGTTGCCCTATTTACAGCAAGCTGAATAACTGCCTGAGGATTTTCACTCAGCCCATGAAGCTTATCATCCACCGAAGTATAGAGACTCGAATGCATGACCTGCAAAATAATCAGAGTCATGGTAGAGAAAATCAGAGTGAAGACACCAAAGTTGCGGATAAAATAACTAAAATCATCCGCATACCATGTTTTTTTTAGTTTACTGAACATCTTTTAAAATATACCCAACACTGCGCAAGGTTTGCAAATTCTCTGCAAAAGTGGTTCCTTTTAATTTCTTACGGACTTTTGAAACATAAACTTCGACAACCGAAATCGTTGTGTCACTATCAAATCCCCATAGACGATCAAAAATCTGAGTCTTGGGTAAAATAACATTTTGATTTTGAAGGAAATAAACTAATAAATCAAACTCTTTCCCCAGTAATTCGACAGGAGTATCTTCAACCTTAACGGTATTGGTTGACAAATTAACCACAATATTTCCATAAGTCAAGGTATTTTCATTAAACTTACCTGAACGTTTGAGAAGGGCTTGAATCCGCATTTTGAGTTCTTCTAGGTAGAAAGGTTTGGTCAGATAATCATCCGCTCCTAGTTCAAAACCATGTCCCTTGTCATCCAAACTTTCCTTGGCAGTCATGATCAGAACTGGAGTCGTAATCCCCTTTTCGCGCAATTCTTTCAAGACTTGGAAGCCATTTTTTTCAGGCAACATCAAATCGAGCAAAATCAAATCATAGACTCCACTCTCAGCTTCGTAGAGACCTTCTTCCCCATCAAATACCTGCATGACATCCGCAAAATCGTCTAAAAAGTCAAATACCGAATTTGACAGGCCTAGGTCATCCTCAACTAATAAGATTTTTATCATGAGAAACTCCTCCTTATTAAAACCATTATACCAAATTTGCCTTAAAAAAAACTCAACTCTCTGCATTTTACATGAGATAGCTGAGTTTTCTTTTTATTTTAGGCTTATTTATGCATTTCCGTACTGAAGAACGACTGCTTCCACTGCAGCTTTTTCACGGTTAATCAAGTCAACACGCGCTGCAATCTCCTTGATTCCCATACCGATGTTACGGCTAAGAGCAAGGTCAGAAAGTTGCGGTTCAAAGAATTCCTTGTACTCTGCCAAACGTTGCTGAGTCTTAAATACATGCGCAGGAAGGATAACAAAGCTATCAAAGCTCATATCTCCTCCAAGGGCTGCCTTAATCCAAGCCCAGTTTTCACGAGCCCAAGACCAAGCTGTTTCCTGAGTTACTTGGTGAGCTAGGAATTGGTAATACCAAGCAGACAAGTCTTGTGGTTTAACCACAAATTTGTCCTTCCAAGCAGCAATCAAAGTTTGGATATTGTCCGCATCTTTACTATAGGCAAGAGCAGCTGCCAACTGACGTTTAAAGACAGCATCTGTTGCATGAGTATAAGTATCAAGATAAAGTGCTAACAAGTCTTTAGTCTCATGATGTTTCATCTCATTGATCAGAACTTGTGAGCGAATAGCTGCTGGAAGTCCTGCAAGATTCTCCTTGTGAGCCGCGAAGATTTGGCTAGCGACTTGACTAGCTTCTGCATCATTTGAGCGAATCATCATAGAAACAGCCAACTGACGAACCAATTCATCCTCATCTGATTCTCCGTCTTTAGCTTCAAAACCAAGACGGTTATAGTTGTGACGAGCCAATTTAGCAACCAAGGCTTTGAAGGCTCTTTCAGCTTCTGTTCCTTCATCGATAAAGCGCTCAAGGGCAGAAATTACTTGAGAGACAGCTGAAACGACAAGGTAAGATTCTTCCTTAGCAAGCTTATCAAGGACTGGAAGCAAGTCAGCATAAGAAATGTGCCCTGCTTCAGCAAGCAGACGTCGTTCTTGAACAATCTGCAATTTGCTTGTGTTATCAAGTTCAACTAGGTCAGCAAGAATAGCATCTAGCAAGTCTCCTTGATAGTCTGTAATGTAGTGGGCTGTATTTTCTGTGTTGAGGCGAAGTGCTGTTTTGTTTTCAGCAAGAAGAGCTGCGTAGCCTGGAATTTCGATGCTTTCAGTTTCAAGTGTATCAGGCAAGCCTTTCCAGTTGCTATTGAGTGGCACAACCCAGAGACGGTTCTTGTCTTCGTTCTCACCGATAAAGAATTGTTTTTGTGAAATCTTCAAAACATCATTTTCAACTTTGACAGTGAGAACTGGGTAACCAGGCTGTTCCAACCAAGAATCCATAAAGGCTGCGACATCACGTCCAGACGCTTGACCAAGAGCATCCCAAAGGTCACGACCAATTGTATTGCTGTACTGATGTTTTTCAAAGTAGGCATGCAAACCTTTGGCAAAATCGGCATCACCTAGCCAACGACGAAGCATGTGCATGAGGCGACTTCCTTTGGCATAGACGATAGCTCCGTCAAAGAGCGTATTGATTTCATCTGGATGTTTAACTTCGACGTGGACAGACTGAACACCATCAGTCGCATCTCGTTCAAGAGCGTGAGGCACTCCACCTGTTTGGAAATCTTCAAAGATATTCCAGCTTGGCTCAATGGCATCCACACAGACATATTCCATCATGTTAGCAAAGCTTTCATTGAGCCAAAGGTCATCCCACCATTTCATAGTAACGAGATTGCCAAACCATTGGTGAGCCAATTCATGGGCCACAACAAGGGCAACTTGTTGACGACTGGCAAATGTAGAGTTTTCATCTACAATTAAGCAAACTTCACGGTAGGTCACAAGACCCCAGTTTTCCATAGCACCAGCTGAGAAGTCAGGAAGGGCGATATGGAGAGATTGAGGGATTGGATACTTAACTCCATAGTAATCTTCGTAAAACTCGATTGAGCGAACAGCGATGTCCAGTGAGAAATCAAGGTTAGATAATGGGTGGGCTTTGGTTGAGTAGACACCTACAAGGGTACCGTTTTTAGTTTTAGCCGTCACACCTTGCAAATCACCCGCAACAAAGGCTAACAAGTAAGAAGACATGCGAGGTGTTGTCTCAAACTTCCAGATACCTGTTTCCTTACGGTTTTCAACATCGATTTCTGGCATGTTAGACAAGGCCACTTCACCTTCTGCTTGGTCAAAACGTAGAGAGAGGTCAAAAGTTGCTTTGGCTTCTGGCTCATCCACACATGGAAAGGCTTCGCGCGCAAAATGACTCTCGAACTGAGTAGACAAAACTTCCTTCTTGATTCCATCAACTGTGTAATAAGAAGGGTAAATCCCTGTCATGTTGTCTGTAATTTTTCCTGAGAAAGCGATAGCCACTTTAACTTGACCAGCCTCAGCTAATTCAATATGAAGGGCTTCATTTTCATGGTCAACTGTAAATGGACGAGCTTGACCTGCAACTTCTGCAGAAGCGATTTCCAAGTCTTTTTGGTGGAGGGAGATGCGGTCACTCTGTGCTTGACCAGTGATGGTCACTTTCCCTGAAAACGTCTTGGTCTCACGACTCAAGTCTAAAAATAAATCATAATGTTCAGGAACAAATTGCGTAATAAAATGTTCAACTGCTTGCATAGTTTTCTCCTATCTAAGTTTAAGAGCTAGAGCTCTTCTTCAAACAAACTTATTATATCATGTTTTGCTTAAGAAAAAAGGATTGGACAGCGATTTCCAAAACTTTCTTCCTTCTGCAGTCTACAGTGGGTAGACCTTGCGAAATTCTTCTAAAACAACCTTGCTTTCAGGTGTAAAAGTCAGTCCTACTTCTTTCAGCCACTCGGCGAAACAATTCTCATGAACCTGACGCCAATAGGTAAGTGATTTGTCTCCCTCACCTTCCTTATAGGCATGTTCAGCTGACACTCGATTGAAGGATTCAACAGAAACCTTTGTAATTTCGACAATACAGACAGCCTGATTTTGACTGTCTAAAATGACATCAAAGGTCCCTTCTTGAGGAAGAGACTCGGCTTCTAGTGCATAGAGGTCGTAGGCTGAGGCTGTTGCAGTCTTTTCGCCTTTTAAAACCAAATCTGCTAAAAGATCTGGTTCCACTCCAAAAGCCCAAGCATCGATTTCATCTCCTATAGAGGGGTTAATTTTCTTGTAGTCATTCCACATTTCTTGCGGTGTCATGGGTGCTCCTTTGTAATTTTTTACTTTCTTCTTTTATGTGTTTAAGATGATCTGGATGGTCAATCTCTAAATTAAAAATCTCTGGAATAGAACTATAGTGGATAATGCATTCGATACCCATCTGATTCATTTTTTGTATGAAAGAAGTATTCAGATAGCCTGCTACAGCAAAATCAATCTTTTCCATCCTTGCTTTATCCTGCATCTGTATTAACATATCTAACATAATTGGACTTTCCATATCATGCCATTGACTGTTTCTCACAGTGGCAAAAACAAAAGAAGTCAAATCATTCATTCCAACTACAATCTTTGAAATATCAGCTTCCAGTATGCTGTCCAAGTCAAAATATGCTGACGGTAATTCAATCATCGTGGCAATTTTCCCAGTAAAACCCTGCTGACGCAATACTGTAATAGCTTGCTTTAACTGCTCAGCATCATTGACAAAAGGAAAGATAACAGATAGATTGGGATTGTTTTGATAAACTTCTGTAACGACATGTGCTTCAGCCTGAAATTCATCCGGACACGCCAGCAAACGCCTCGTTCCTCTATATCCAAACAAGGGATGATTTTCATCAAAATACTCTTTAGTCCCCTTTAGACAATTAGCTTCTGTATTCGTTAATTCAGAAAAACGATACCAAACTTCCTTACCTGAGTACAGGGAGCAAATAGTATCAAGATAATCTTTCACAAATTTCTGGCAACTTGGTAGTAGTATGTTTTGGTTGAGTTCTCTCAACAAGTATTCCCCACGAATCATTCCAATGTGGTGAAATAGTTGTGGGTAAACTTTTTCATCAAGTTTTTCGCCACTAAGAGCAAGTTGGTTTTTCATCATTCACCTCGTCTTAAAAGATACAATATCAGATATCATTATCATTATATGAAACTTTCCTCTAGTTCAAAAGCTTCATAAGGTTCAACTAACTCATATCCTAAAAATTCTGCTACTTTTTTGGAAGCCTCGTTATGAGCATCCCAAATAGGAAACATATCTCTATTTAAACTCTCTAGAATCATTGCAGCACCAAGTTTTTTAGCAAATCCATTTCCTTGTTCGTTTGGTCTAGTTGCAACTTCCACTTCAACTGCTCCACGGTAAACTAACCCTGAGGAAATCCCAGCAATCAGTTCATTATTTTTAAGAATCACAAAGCCAAATCCACCTTTTAAAACAAAATCCTGATAGGACTCAAAATCCCCCTGTAAATCTTGTGACCATTCTTCCTCAGAAAAGCAGTTATAAATATGATTATCAATAGGCACAATATTGTAATCTTCCTCTAACTGACTAACTAGATTATTTAGAAATTCAACTTGAAAATTTTCCTTATCTTTAAAAGAATAACGAGTAAAAGAAATTAGCTCCACTTTCCGATGCAGAAAATCTTGCCAATTGGTATTTTCTGAAATAATAATCTTATAATCTAAACCATATTTCCTAACAAAATCTTCCCAAAATCTGGAATCCAACTCCCCTGCTAGGTATAGAAAATTCCCAACATCATAAAAGCTTGTTGTCCTATCACTGTTTCGGTAGACAGTTCCGATTTGAGATTTAAGACCATAGAGAACCATATTTTTCTTCCATGTTTTAAATAGTTCCATTATCCCCCTACTTCACCTTCCAATTCATATACAAGGTCTTGTCCAATTCTGGAAATCCTAATAATTCAGTCTTAACCTTCAATACTAATGGCGATGCATTTTCTTCCGTGATTTTTTGAATATCCATCCAAACATATCCCAGCGAATCATTCGCACCATCAGATACAGCTTCCGAAATCGTAACTTGAGGTGCCTCCTCATTCATTTCAACATCATACAAGGCCATGACATGGTGAACCATAAAATTTTTTAATTCTTCCCTGACAAAAATATCGTAGATTCGAGGATTGGAGTAGCTTCTAACAGTGTATCCCGTCTCTTCCAAAACTTCTCTAGTCAGCGTTTCCGTCAGTCCTTCACCAAGTTGCTGACTGCCTCCAGGTAGATCATACCGATGTTGATAAGGGCTTCTCGTTTTTTCAATGCAGAGTAACTTCCCATTTTCAAAGCAAACAGCGTAGACTCCAAAGTGTCTTTTGATTTCCATCAGATCCTCCTACTTCAAAGACCATCCGCCATCTATTGTCAGAATTTGTCCCTGCATGGTGTTTGCTTTTCCACTTGCTAAGAAAAGGCTAATCTCTGCTATTTCCTCTGGCTTAATCCAACGCTTGATTGGTGTTTCACTAGCCACCCAGTCCGCTAAACCACCTGGCTCAAAGTCCGCAGCAGTCATAGCTGTCTTGACTGCTCCTGGAGCGATACCAAAGATCTGAATCCCAGCTTCTGCATAGTCTAAAGCCAACTGCTTGGTGAAGCCAGCCAAGGCGTGCTTCGAAGAAGTATAGGCGTGTCCACCGCCACCTGCTAGGCTAGAAGCAATAGAGCACATATTGATGATGATTCCCTTTTTATTCTCCAACATTTGCGTCAAATAATAGCGAGTCAACTCTACTGGAGTAACGTAGTTAATTTCAAAAATTTCTTGAATTTCCTGCGCTGTCTGTTCCAAAAGTGGTTTATAATCATCCAAAACTCCCGCAGTATTGCACAAAACATCAACCCGAGGACACCAATCAAAAACAGGTTCCAAGTCCAAGGTCAAATCTCTCTGTAAAAAGTGAAAATCACCCTCTAAGAGTGGATTTTCACCTTGGTCAACTCCATAAACTTGATAGCCCTTCTCTAAAAAGAGGCAAGCTTGAGCCAGACCAATCCCTGAACTCACTCCTGTAATCAATACACGTTTAGTCATTCACTTCTACCCAATCTATCGCCAAAACATCACAAGGTGTCGGACTCCACATGGAAAAACCTTCTCCTTCTCCAGACACGTTGATTAGGAAATAAGGTGTCACTTCAAGTGCAACCCCGTTTTGTTCAATGGTGTCAAAAAGTTGGACATAGTTTTCCGCACCTCCCCAACCAGTTCGTACATATTTTTTCTTAGCCTTTAAGCCAGGCAGGATCTCTTCAAATGTCATGTTTTTCTCCTTTAATATCAATAATTCTCCCCTTCATTATAACAAAAAAACCGCTTTAAAACGGCTTTTTGACTGTGATTTATTTACATCTGCTTCTACTTACGGCAAATTATTCCCTGCAGCTAGATAAATTTCATACCATTCTTTTCTTGTTAAGCTAAAGTTTGCCGCTTGGCTAACTTCTCTCAAGTGCTTAGGATTTGTTGTACCTACGACTGCCTGCATTTTTGCTGGATAACGCAATATCCAAGAAATGGCAATAGTTGAAGAGGTTACTCCATATTTAATAGCTAAACGATCAAGTACTTGATTTAAAGCTTGAAATTTCTCATTTCCAACAAAATTCCCTTTAAAATACCCGAATTGTAAGACAGACCATGCTTGAATGACCACATCGTGTAATTGGCAATATTCAAAAATGCTGCCATCTCGCATAGCTGCTTGACTATCTTCCATATTAACATGAAAACCTGATTCGAATCCTGGTGTAAAAGCCGCACTCAATTGTAGCTGATTAACAGCTAACGGCTGCTTGACATCTTTTTTAAGTAACTCCATCATCATAGGATTTTGATTAGAAACTCCAAAATTTCGGACCTTACCTTGTTTATAAAGGAGATCAAAGGCTTCTGCTACTTGGTCAGATTCCATCAAAGCATCTGGTCGATGAAGAAGCAAGCTATCTAGATGATCAATCTTCAATCTTTGCAAAATACCGTCTACTGATTTTATAATATAGTCCTTAGAAAAATCAAAATAGATAAATTCTTCAATGCGAATGCCACATTTTGACTGAATCCACATCTTTTCTCTTAAATCTAGACGATTTTTTAGGACAAGACCTAACAGTTCTTCACAACGACCAAGACCATATATATCAGCCAAGTCAAAAGCATTGATTCCAACAGAAAGTGCTGTTTCTACAAGCTCTTCAACTTCTTTTACGGACTCATCTTCTATTCTCATCATTCCGAGAACAATTTCTGATAATTCTTTGTCATCTTGACCAAGAGTTATGTATCTCATCAAATTTTTCTCCTTTGATTCTACATTCTTCATTTAATTATAACAAAAAACCGCTTTGCAACGGCTTTTTGACTATATTTCACTCCATTTTATCTTCTTAAACCCACGGAACAAGACAAAGATTCCAATAAAGAGGACAGCTAAAGGAATAACTTTTGTAAGAAAAACATTTGAAATTCCCATCCACTCATAGTAACGGAGCAGAGAACCTACAATAAGATGGGCAACAATCATACTGACAAAGGGACGAAAGACCGCTTCTTTCCAATTCCAAATACTGATGACTAGAGAAAGCGTAAAGACAAGGAAACTATCCCAGGGAGCAGGAAGATAAAAGGCCCCTTCTTGTATGAAACTTGCCATTCCTACATATCCTAGAACGACTAGCAGAACAAGACTTCCAACGACAATATAAGTGCCAATTTTCATCTTAGGAGAATCTTGGACTAAACTTCTTCGTAAAATTGTAGCCACAAGCCCAAATCCGACCAGAAAAAGAAGAAGTTGGCCTAAAAACGTAAGCAAATTGACTGTTAAGAGAGGACCTTTAGAAAAATCACCTAATAGTTGATAGTAGCGTAATACTGCTAAAATAAGAATTGGCGTCAAAAGGGACTCTTTGATAGAACTGCGAGGTGCTTCCTTGAGCATCTCTTTCATTATTGTTTTAGGATTCTTACCTAGATAATCCTCTGCACTCATCCCGTCTCGTTCTGCTTCTGAGAAATCTAGCATCATCAAATAGATCTGCTCTCTGAGATAGTCCTCATCATAGAGAAATCCAGCAAGATTAAAACTATCCCACAGTTCCTCAAAATACTTTTGATTCTCCTCAGAAAACTCATGTAGCAAAGCGCTTGTTTCTTCATAATACTTCATTTTCTTCATGGTTTACCCTCCATTCTTAA
Source organism: Streptococcus sp. CL5.50 (assembly GCF_049738015.1). Classification (NCBI taxonomy): domain Bacteria; kingdom Bacillati; phylum Bacillota; class Bacilli; order Lactobacillales; family Streptococcaceae; genus Streptococcus; species Streptococcus sp. CL5.50. The sequence continues at coordinate 104,531 of NZ_JBKOTR010000008.1, read as the reverse complement.
TTCCTTCTACTTTTTGACTCAAATCGTCCCATTGTTGCCAAAAGACCGAGACACGCTCTTCTCCTTCTTTAGTTAACGAAAAATACTTCCGATCTGGACCATCTGACGACGGGCGCATGTCGCCTCTTATCCATTGATTTTTTTCTAACTTTTGCAACAAAGGATAAATAGTTCCTGGAACGATAGTGTCAAATCCAGCCTCTCGCAAAGTCTGAACCAACTCATAACCATACCGCTCTTTTTGACCAATCATATCCAAGACACAACCTTCAAGAACACCTTTTAATAGCTGAGTTTCTTTCATCACTTCTCCCTTCTAATCTATTTTGTAATACCTACTAGTAACTTCATTTATAATATACCACTTTCACACTAGTTTGTAAAGCATAATAGTTAATACTCTTCGAAAATCTCTTCAAACAACGTCAGCGTCGCCTTACCGTATGTATATGTAACTGACTTTGTCAGTTTCATCTACAACCTCAAAGCAGTGCTTTGAGCAACCTGCGGCTAGTTTCCTAGTTTGCTCTTTGATTTTCATTGAGTATAAACAAAAAACAGAACTAGCCTGAACTAGTCCTGTCTCTTTTTATCCAATCACACTTCCGTTTGGTACAGCTGGATCAACTGTGAGAAGGGTTAATTTTCCATCATGTTCAGCTGAGAGGATCATCCCTTGACTGACATATTTCTTCATCATCTTACGAGGTTTGAGGTTAGCAACGATTTGGACTTTCTGGCCGACCAATTCTTGTTCGTTTGGATAGTATTTTGCAATTCCTGAAAGAATTTGACGATCTTCTCCATCACCTGCATCTAGGCGGAATTGAAGCAACTTATCTGAACCTTCTACTTTAGACACTTCTTTGACTTCTGCGACACGGATTTCAACCTTGTCAAAGTCTTCAAACTTGATTTCATCCTTGTTTAGTTTGAGTTCGACTTCGTCTGGATTCCATTCTTTTTCGACTGCTGGTTTATTGCCTTCCATTTGTTCCTTGATATAGGCGATTTCTTCTTCCATATCCAGACGTGGGAAGATTGGTGTTCCTTTGGCAACTACAGTCACATCTGCTGGGAAGTCAGCCAAGCTCAAATTCTCAAGGCTTGCTACTTCTTCCAAGCCAAGTTGAGTCAAGACCGCGCGACTGGTTTCCATCATAAATGGCTCAATCAAGTGAGCTACAACACGCAGGCTGGCTGCCAAGTGGCTCATGACACTTGCCAATTGATCACGGAGTGCTTCATCTTTTGCCAAGACCCATGGAGCTGTCTCGTCGATGTATTTGTTAGTACGAGAGATAAGAGTCCAGACTGCTTCAAGCGCACGTGGGTAGTCAACTGCTTCCATGTGTGTATGGTAGTCAGCAATTGATTCAGAAGCTACTTGAGCAAGAGCATGGTCAAATTCTGTCACGCCCTCTTCATAGGCAGGAATTTGTCCATCAAAGTACTTGTTAATCATAGAAACCGTACGGTTGAGGAGGTTTCCAAGGTCATTGGCTAATTCATAGTTGATACGGCCAACATAGTCTTCAGGAGTGAAGGTTCCGTCTGAACCAACTGGAAGGCTACGCATGAGGTAGTAACGAAGTGGATCTAGTCCAAAACGCTCTATCAACATTTCAGGATAGACAACATTCCCTTTAGATTTAGACATCTTTCCGTCTTTCATGACAAACCAACCATGACCAATCAAACGTTCTGGCAATTTGATATCCAACATCATAAGAAGGATTGGCCAGTAGATTGAGTGAAAACGAAGGATGTCTTTTCCAACCATATGGAAGACTGTTCCGTTCCAGAACTTGTCAAAGTTAGCGTGTTCGTCTTGATCGTAGCCAAGAGCTGTCACATAGTTGAGTAGAGCATCAAACCAAACATAGACAACGTGTTTTGGATTTGATGGGACTGGTACACCCCAGGTAAATGTGGTACGAGATACCGCCAAATCCTCTAAACCTGGCTCAATGAAGTTGCGCAGCATTTCATTCAGACGGCCATCTGGAGTGATAAATTCAGGATGGGACTTGAAAAATTCGACCAAACGGTCTTGGTACTTGCTAAGACGAAGGAAATATGATTCTTCAGATACCCATTCAACCTCGTGTCCTGATGGAGCAATACCACCAGTTACATTTCCAGCTTCATCACGGAAAACTTCCGCAAGCTGGCTTTCTGTAAAGAATTCCTCATCTGAGACTGAATACCAACCAGAGTATTCACCCAAATAGATATCATCTTGAGCAAGTAAGCGCTCAAAGACCTGTGCGACAACTTTTTCATGGTAGTCATCAGTTGTACGGATAAATTTATCGTATGAGATATCTAGTAATTGCCAGAGTTCTTTGACTCCAACTGCCATCCCATCAACATAAGCTTGAGGTGTAATGCCAGCTTCTTCTGCTTTCTGCTGGATTTTCTGACCATGCTCATCAAGACCTGTCAGATAAAAGACATCGTAACCCATCAGGCGTTTGTAACGGGCTAGGACATCACAGGCGATGGTTGTGTAGGCAGAACCAATATGAAGTTTACCAGATGGATAGTAAATCGGCGTTGTAATATAAAAATTCTTTTCAGACATAATTTTTCCTTTCCAGGCAAATGAAACCTGTTTTTCTAACACTTCATTATATCACATTTTTAAGGATTTTCGATAGGGAAATCCATACAAAAAACAAGATAGACGAGTGTCCATCTTGTTTATTCTATTCATAACGAAGGGCTTCAATTGGATCAAGTTTCGATGCCTTGTTGGCTGGCAAAACTCCAAAAATCATACCCACGCTAGCCGAAACTGCAAGACTAAATAGGGCAACTGGGATTGATACTCCTACTTCTATACCAGCTATCAATCCTTGCAAGAGTAGACCAGCTATAGCGGTTAAGCCTGTCGCAATGGTTAGACCAATAACTCCACCAAGCAAGGTCAAAATCATGGATTCAATCAAAAACTGAATTAAAATATTGGCACGCGTTGCACCCAAAGCCTTACGGAGACCAATCTCACGGGTACGCTCTGTCACCGAAACAAGCATAATGTTCATAACACCAGTCCCTCCAACAAAGAGGGAAATCCCCGCAATGGCACTAATAATCGTAGTTATAAAACCGAACATTTGTTGAACTTCGTTGAAGGCTTCTGTTGCATCTGCTACCTGATACTCCCCTTGTTGGAGACCTGAAATCTCTGTCATTCTTCTTGCCAACTCTGGCCCCAAAGTCTGGCTCAAGCTAGTATCGTTAACACGAAAGACAATATTTGAAATCTCGTCTGTGTTAAAATTGACCGCAAGAGAAATATTAGTCGTAATTGGTAGTCCTCCGACTCCAAAGGTTTTTGCAGCCTTAGCTTCTTTACTTTCATAGACACCAATAACACGGTAGCTGATTTCATTTACTTCAACAATCTGATTGAGTGCATCTTTTGCTGAACCAAAAAGGCTCTTGGCTAGTTCATCATCTAGGACAATCACACTTGCAAAATCTTTATAATCTTGCTCTCTAAGACCACGACCTTCAATGATTTCATTTTCGACCGCATCCATATAAGTGACATTTCCACCTGTCATGTTAGCGTGTTCGACCTTTTTATCCTTATAGGTTAAGGTAACATTCGTCGAGTTGGTTAAATAGTAGCTATCCACTCCCTTGAGATTAGCAGCTTCCTTGACCCAAGCTTCTTGAGGTTTTGGTGGTTCAACAAAAACTTCCTCTTCTTTCCCAGAAACTGTCAAAGCTGATTGTTTTTGGGTAAAAGAACCATCTTTACTTTTAATTGGCGAGAAAAAAACATGAATATTCTTCTGTGACTTGGTCATGGTTTTATTGACCTGACGAGACATGGAATCACCTAGAGCCATAATCACAACAACTGAGGAAACACCGATAACAATCCCAATCATGGTTAAGAAAGAACGCATCTTGTGGGCCATAATGGATGAAAAGGCAAATTTCAGATTCTGCATCTTAGTTTTCCTCCTTTTCTAACTGAGCACTATCAGATGAAATAACTCCATCTCGAATGACAATCTGGCGTTTGGCATAAGCAGCGATCTCAGGCTCATGCGTTACCATGATAATGGTTGTTCCTTCTTTATTTAGTTCAACCAATAGTTGCATGATTTGATTACCTGTTTTGGTATCCAAGGCTCCTGTCGGTTCGTCCGCTAGGATAATAGAAGGATTGTTTACCAAGGCACGCGCAATAGCGACACGTTGCTTTTGACCACCAGATAATTCCGAAGGTAAATGGTGACTACGCTCAGTCAATTCAACCTTATCTAGATATTCCTCAGCTAACTTGCGACGTTTTGAAGCCGAAACTCCTGCGTAAATTAAGGGTAATTCTACATTTTGAAGAGCATTAAGCTTAGACAAGAGAAAGAACTGTTGAAAAACAAATCCAATCTCTTGATTTCGAACTTTGGCTAGTTGTTTTTCACCAAGTCCAGCCACTTCTTGGCCTTCAAGATAATACTCTCCACTGGTTGGTGTATCCAACATCCCAATGGTGTTCATGAGGGTTGACTTACCTGAACCGGATGGTCCCATGATGGCAACAAATTCACCCTCATTCACTTCTAGGTTGATATTTTTGAGAACCTGCAGTTCTTGGTCACCGTTACGGTAGCTTCTGCAGATATTTTTTAGACTAATTAGTTGCTTCATCAGCCTTCACCTCTTTTCCTTCCTCTAGAGAAGACGTTGGGTTACTGATGACCTTGACTCCATTTGTCAGACCTGAAGTGATTTCTTGGTTGTCTGCATCAGCATTGCCCAAACCAACTTCCACTTTCTTGGCCTTTTTCTGCTCGTCAAGTACCCAGACATAGTTCTTATCATTTTCAGTCACAACACTTGTTAGAGGAACCAAAATGGCTTTACTCTTATTCTTGACCTCAACACTTACTGAGAATCCTTGTTTCAAATCACCGATTTCACTTGTAACATCGATGGTATATGGATATTTAGAACCAGAATTACCACCTGCTGCGGCAGTAGCTGTACTTGCTGCTTCACCATTGTTTTTAGGGTAGTCAGAAATGTAGCTAATCTTACCAGTCCAGCTCTTATCTTGGTAAACTTTAGAAGTAAAGGTTACTTCTTGTCCTACAGAGAGGTTGGCAAGGTTATATTCAGATAGTTCCCCCTTAACTTGCAAGTTTTCATTACTTACGACATGAACTACCACCTGGCTAGCTCCAGTTGGAGATTTAGAAACATTGTGGTTGACTTCGACCACAGTTCCTTCTAGAGTGCTGAGAACCGTCATGGCATCCAACTGACTTTGAGCCTTACTTAATTGTGCTGCTGCATCTGCACGAGCATCACGGGCATCACCTAGTTGTGCATCAATAGATGACACGGCATTTCCTGAGACTGGAGCTGGAGTTTGCCCTGCAGCTCCTTCGCCTCCTGCTGGCGTTGGCAACTGTGGAGCCGGAGCTGAAGCAGCTTCATTTCGTGCTTGATTGAGTTCATTGATATGACGATCTGCCTTCGCTACTGCTCGGCTAGCTGAATCATAGGTCGCCTGGGCTTCTGAACTACTGTACTTAACTAAAGCCTGCCCTTCGCTGACCTTATCACCCACAGAAACAAGGATTTCATCTAAATCTCCCTTACTAGCATCAAAATAAACATATTGTTCATTTTTTGCTGTTACTGTCCCTGACAATAAAACAGAGGACGCCACGCTTCCTTCCTTGGCAACAACAAGATGAGTAGGCTCATCTTTTACCGCGGTCTGAGATGGTTGTCTAAAGAGCAAAATGCCCCCAGCACCTAATACAACTACACTGGCAGCACCGATTGCTGCATACAATTGCCACTTTTTAGCTTTACCATTCTTTTTCATAATGAAACTCCTTTTTGATTTAAAGTTCTTAACAATATTATACAAAAATTATCAATTTGAAACAATAACATTTCAGAACGAAATAATGACATTTCAGGATTTAATTATTGTTCGGAATTTATTTTACAATCGTTGTACTAGTTATATAATACACTTTATTTTTCTTTTTTGCAAGCCTTTTCTTTAATTTTTTTGAACGTAGCAGATTTTTGCAATCACATCAAAAAAAAGATAGAATATGACTATCAAAAAATGACACTCTACTATTTAAAAGAGTATAAAGGAGTTTTCAATGAGAGAATATGATATCATTGCTATCGGTGGAGGTAGCGGAGGAATTGCTACCATGAACCGTGCTGGTGAACACGGAGCCAAAGCGGCCGTTATTGAGGAAAAGAAACTAGGCGGAACATGTGTCAATGTCGGTTGTGTTCCTAAAAAAATCATGTGGTACGGGGCGCAAATCGCTGAGACTTTCCATCAATTTGGAGAAGACTACGGTTTTAAAACTACTGATCTTAACTTTGACTTTGCAACCCTACGTCGCAATCGTGAAGCCTATATTGATCGCGCTCGTTCTTCTTATGATGGCAGTTTTAAACGCAACGGAGTAGACTTGATTGAAGGCCATGCTGAATTTGTAGATTCTCATACTGTCAGCGTAAATGGTGAACTGATTCGTGCTAAACATATCGTGATTGCTACTGGTGCCCATCCCAGTATTCCAAACGTTCCTGGTGCTGAACTAGGTGGCTCTTCTGATGATGTATTTGCTTGGGAAGAATTGCCAGAGTCAGTTGCTATTCTAGGCGCTGGTTATATTGCCGTTGAATTGGCTGGCGTACTCCACACTTTTGGTGTCAAGACAGACCTCTTTGTTCGCCGTGATCGTCCTTTACGTGGTTTTGATTCTTACATCGTTGAAGGTCTGGTCAAGGAAATGGAAAGAACAAACTTACCACTTCACACTCACAAAGTCCCTGTTAAGTTAGAAAAAACTGCTGAAGGCATTACCATTCATTTCGAAGATGGTACTAGTCACACAGCTAGTCAAGTTATCTGGGCTACTGGTCGCCGTCCAAACGTTAAGGGCTTGCAACTTGAAAAAGCTGGAGTAACTCTGAACGAACGTGGCTTTATCCAAGTAGATGAATACCAAAATACTGTTATTGAAGGAATCTACGCTCTAGGTGATGTAACAGGTGAAAAAGAACTAACTCCAGTTGCTATCAAAGCTGGACGTACCCTATCTGAACGTCTCTTTAACGGAAAAACTACTGCAAAAATGGATTACTCAACTATTCCAACTGTCGTCTTTTCACACCCTGCTATCGGAACTGTTGGTTTGACAGAAGAGCAAGCTATTAAAGAATACGGTCAAGACCAAATCAAGGTTTACAAATCAAGCTTTACGTCTATGTACTCTGCTTGCACTGACAACCGTCAAGAAACTCGTTTCAAATTGATTACAGCTGGTTCAGAAGAAAAAGTTGTCGGACTTCATGGAATTGGCTATGGTGTTGATGAAATGATTCAAGGATTTGCTGTTGCTATCAAAATGGGAGCAACCAAGGCCGACTTTGACGCAACTGTGGCGATTCACCCAACTGCATCTGAAGAATTTGTAACTATGCGTTAATCGAAAAAAAAGAAGCCGATACAAATGTGTCTGCTTCTTTTTTGATGTTTTACGAAATGATGAAAACAACTTACCCAGTCAGCAAATCGGCCGTTACAGTTTTTGTTACCTTGTATTAAAAAATTGGTTGACAATAATTACTCTACGAGTATAATAGTTACTATACATCAGAAAAGAGGTTAACTATTTTGAAAAAAGCTCACGTTTATGCTATCCCTGCTATTGGGGCTGCTCTCATTGCTGTTTTGGCACAAATCAGTCTTCCAATTGGACCCGTCCCCTTCACTCTTCAAAACTTTGCAATCGGCTTGATTGCTACTGTCTTCAGACCGAGAGAGGCTGTACTTTCTGTTGGACTCTATCTTCTTCTAGGTGCTATCGGTCTTCCTGTCTTTGCAGGAGGTGGAGCTGGTTTTCAGGCTTTAGTTGGCCCCACTGCAGGCTATCTTTGGTTTTATCTCATTTACTCTGGACTTACTTCCTCTCTAACCAACAGCAAGAGTGGGATTGTCAATATTTTTCTTGCAAACCTCTTGGGTGATGCCCTTGTCTTTGTCGGAGGGATTCTCAGCTTACATTTCCTAGCTGGAATGGCATTTGAAAAAGCTCTTATTGTGGGGGTATTTCCCTTTATCATCCCAGACCTTGGTAAAATTATTGCTATTAGTTTTATTAGCCGTCCATTACTTCAACGCCTTAAAAATCAGGCTTACTTTGCTAACTAAAAAAGGATATCGAGTTGTCATGACTCAATATCCTTTTCTTTCATTTTGAAAACTTAATTGCCTTTAAAGGCATCCACCATCGTTTGAAATTCTTCATTGGAGAGAGTAATCCCTTTGCCCATTTTAGTATGATCTGGACTCCAAGCACGAATATCAAACTTTGCAGGAGCACCATTAAAGCTCACACGGTTGATTTCCTTGGTCCAACCTTTTTCGTTTTCAGAAAGAGTCAACAAGTGCTCTTCGATTTCAAATGTAAATTCTGCCATTTTCTTCTCCTTTTTTAGCTTTCATTAGTTTATTCGTAAAATCTTGTAGATTTTAGGAAAATTTTATATAATATTGATATAAAAGAAGGGAGGCCACTATGAGACATAAATTCCAGCAAGTTCTAGATAAAATACATGACTTTTTAAATGGACATGATCAACCTGACCATACTGAAAGCAACTCCCTTACAGCCACTATTGAAGAGGCTATCCAGAAACAAACCGCTGTTCACCTTATCTTGTCAGAGACAAGTTTTACAGGTGACATCATCAAATACGATCAGCAACGCCAGCAAATTATCGTGAAAAATTTTGCCAAAAATGTGACCCGTATTATCCGCATAAGCGATATTCAACGCCTGCGATTTGTCCCTTCAACCGTCCAAACAGCCCAAAAAAATAGATTTAAGAAAGAGTGAGATGTAGTTGCTTCATCCCACTCTTTTTTCTTAGCGAATTTGTTCAAAATGTAAATGAACTGCGATATGATCTCCATAACCACTTCTTTCCAAGTCACGTTGTAGACGATAGGAAATGTAGTGTTCTGCAATGGTAATGTAACCTGCACCCAGTAAACGATGTTCAACCATAGACTGAATCATGCTAATGGTAGCACGTTCTACCTTGGCTTCTTCCAAATCCAAAACCACTTTCTTAGTGACTTGTGCAAGGTTTTGACGCAAATCATCTGTTAATACATAGACAGTCTGGGCTGCCTTTAAGATAGCTTGGTAAATCTTATCTGGATTAAATTCAGCAATTTCTCCATCACGTTTGATTACTTGCATAGGTTTCTCCTTTATTCTTTGTTTTCTTTGATTTCTGCCAGCATTTTTTCTTCTTCTGCTGTCAGTTGATAATGTTCAAGCAAATCCGGTCTGCGTTCATAGGTTTTCTTCAAACTCTCATACAATCGCCACTGACGAATCTTTTCATGGTGACCACTCATCAATACATCTGGTACAACCATACCTCGATAATCATAGGGACGTGTGTACTGAGGATATTCAAGAAGGCCAGAAGAAAAACTATCATCTTGGTGGCTGGACTCCTTGCCAATCACTTCTGGAATCAGGCGAACCGTCGCATCAATCATGGTCATGGCCGCCAATTCTCCACCAGTTAAGACATAGTCACCCAGGGAAATCTCATCTGTCACCAAGGTCTTAATACGCTCATCATAACCCTCATAGTGCCCACAGATAAAGATTAACTCTTCCTCTTGAGCCAAATCCTCAGCATAAGCCTGATCAAACTGCTTTCCAGCAGGATCGAGGAGAATGACGCGCGGATTTTTCTTTTCAATAGCATCAAAGGCATCGAAAATGGGTTGGGCTCGGAGCAACATCCCCTGACCTCCTCCGTAGGGCTCATCGTCGACATGGCGGGCCTTTTCAGCATATTCTCGAAAATTATGATACTGGATATCCAAGAGCCCTTTTTCTCGAGCCTTTCCAACAATTGAGTGCTCCAGTGGAGAAAACATCTCTGGAAAGAGGGTTAAAATATCAATCTTCATCGTCTAACCCTTCTAAGATTTCCACATCGACGCGGTTATTAGGAATATCAACATTGAGAACCACTGGTGGGATATAAGGTAATAATAAATCACGCTTTCCTTTCCGCTTGACCACCCAGACATCGTTGGCACCTGGTTGCAGGATTTCCTTGATGGTTCCAATCAGGTTCTCTCCCTCATAGACTTCCAAACCGATAATCTCATGATAGTAGAATTCACCATCATCTAAATCGTTCAAATCTTCCTCAGCGACCTTGAGACTGTACCCCTTGTACTTTTCGATAGCGTTGATATGGTACATATCTTTGAATTTAATAATGTCAAAGTTCTTCTGTTTACGGTGGCTAGCGATGGTCACTGTTTGAACAAACTGATCTTTTTCATCAAACAAAGCCAGCTCAGCCCCTTTTTTAAACCGTTCTTCTGCAAAATCCGTCACAGACAAGACTCGCATCTCACCCTGCAACCCCTGCGTATTGACGATTTTCCCAACATTAAAGTAGTTCATCTTGTCTCCTGTAGTCTATTTCTTTCCATCTTATTCTGACAATTCTCGAATAATAGTCGCAATTTTTTCTGATTCTGACCATTGTAAATAATGGTGATTCCCTCCTAAAATGAGTTTAGTATTGGAAGTCCAATATTCTGATTCTCTGTACTCTTTTTCTCTATAAGGCTGACAAAAAATAAATACAGGGACATGAGATTCTATCGATACATTCTCAAAATCTTCCTCAGTAATCTCTCCAGATATCTGAAATCCTGTATCTTGATTTTCCAACTCTGAACCTTTTTCTTGCATTAATTCCCAGATTTCTTTATTAGTTTCAGGGCTAAATGTGGCTTGAGTTAAGTTCTTAAAATAAAGTTTAGGACCACACTCCTCAATCAGCCTCATCTGCTCTTCCATTTCTGGATAAGGATTTTCTGAAAAATCAGCAAACATGACGTTTTTAGTTGTCGGTTCAATTGCTACTAAAGCATGACACTTAATTGGTTTGTTGAGCAATTTGCAAGCTAAAATTCCACTCAAACTATGTGCACAAAGTATATATTCAGAAATCCCTAATTCTTCAAATACTTCATAAACCGCATCTGCAAGATTATCTAGATTTTTTCCAGCTTGGTCATGAATCGGACTCCTACCTGTGTTCGGAAAATCAATAGTCAAATAACCAATTGTAGGAGGAAGTTTTTCAAGTATAAGTGAAAAATTTTCATAACTTGGTAGCAAACCTGCGCCACTTAAACAAACTAGCATTTTCTTTTGCTTTTGATAAGTAACAGAGAGACTACCAATTTCTGTAGATACTTCAAACCTCTTCATAAAGAAATCCACTCATTCTATATAATGAATTATTAAAAATCCTTATCCTTTATTTTATCACGTTACAGAGATTTTCACAAGTTAGAGGAAAATACATAGAGGGCCCGCTATAGTCCAAAAAGTGCTAATATTTTCCTCTTTAATGTTAATTTATATTTGAAAGATGAGATATTTACATTCCCGTTATACATATTGCTATAAAATGTATATTCGCCAATTTCACCCTGACTTGTTTTCCATTTCATTCTTAAACTAGGCATATTCTCTGGTAAATTTGTATGAATCAATAAGCATGTATAATTCTTTAAATTTTTAACTGTATGCAGTTTATTATTTACAATCAAACAATCGTTTCTTGAATCATAGTTTAAAGAATAAAATTCTACTATTTCAATATCAACTTCTTTGGGATAAAAAATCAAATGATTAAAAGGTTTGCTACTTATATTATGTGTAAATTCATGAATATAGTGAAAATTTGTATGTAAAGATTCAAACTCGAATGGTTTAATTTCCTTGATTTCAATATTATTGATATAAACCTTATTTTGGAACGTTATCTTTATAATCACAGCAATAAATGTTGCAATTTGTAAAATTCGTAATAGCCAATCAATATACATTGACCAATCTATGTTAAAAACACAATCAATATTCATTCTTTTTTCAGTTTTCTTTCAAAAAGCCTTCCAAATCTCGTTCATGCTGATATTTGATAGCCGCCTTTTTGTCTTTTTCAAAAATGGTCTTGGTTAGATCTATGTCGTTGATGGCCGCAATTGCGACAGTGTAGTGAATGATATCAGCCAATTCTTTTGCTAGTTCCTCGTTCGAATCTTGAACTCCCTCTTTTCGACCAGAGCGTCCATTTAAAACCTCAGCAACTTCTCCAACTTCTTCTACTAGCTTAATAAAAAGCCCTTCTTCTGTTCTAGATTGTCGGTAATGGTCAAGTAAATATTCCTCTAGTTGTCTAACTGTTAAATCTCTCATTCTTTCTCCTTGCAAAAAAAGCGAGACATTCGTCCCGCCCTTCTTATTTTTCGTCAATAACGATTCTTACTTTTTTGTCTTCAGTTGGGACAGAGTAGACAATCGTTCTTATCGCAGAAATAGTGCGACCCTTACGACCGATTACACGACCCACATCGCTTTGATCAAGATCCAAATGATATTCCAAAAACTCTGGTGTATCTTCAATCTTGATAGTTAAGGCATCTGGTTGTGAAATCAAGGGTTTCACAATCGCAATAATGAGATTTTCAATCGTATCCATCTGTCAACCTACTTTAAATTTATTTTGAGAATTTAGAATCGTGGAATTTCTTCAATACACCTTCTTTTGAAAGGATGTTGCGAACTGTATCTGAAGGTTGAGCTCCATCAGCCAACCATGCAAGAACGCGGTCTTCTTTCAAAGTTACTTGGTTTTCAGCAACAAGTGGGTTGTAAGTTCCAACTGTTTCGATGAAACGTCCGTCACGTGGTGAACGTGAATCTGCTACGTTGATACGGTAGAAAGGTTTTTTCTTAGAACCCATACGAGTCAAACGGATTTTAACTGCCATTTTTAAAGTCTCTTTTCTTATTTTTTATTTCGGTGAAATAGCTGAGCTATTTAGCACATGTTCTATTATATCAGATTCCTGACAGGTGTCAAGAAAAAAACTTGACAGACTATAAAATTTTTACACCATTTATAAATTGGTTAGACTAATAAAGATAAATTAGAAAGAGAAACTTTATGAATACTACAATAGAGAACATTTACAAAGACCATCAAGTCAAAACCTTTATCTCTCCTGAACGTGATGTGGATGCTTGGCTCCTAAATCCCAAGCCCGTTCCTAAACGAAATATGGTACTACTTAAAGACAATCTCCTGGCAGGAGATATCATTCTACTATGGAGAATCCACTTTGGAACTTTTACCACCGAAACATGATTTTAAAAATTTCCATTCGAATATGATTCAAAATTCTCTTAAAATCAACGTTTTCTCGTTTTTTTAGAAAACAAATTTTCATCTAATTTGAATAACTTTCAATTAAATGGTGTGAATTTCACCCTAAAAACACACGAATTGAGCTAAATTTTACTAAAAAGTTCATACAATTATATATTCATGAAATTGCGACATATTCATCATTTATCAATCCCCAATAAATAAGTTTTCCCACTGAGTGATAGATGCTGGTAGGATCAACTTATACTTCTCATAGAAATCTAACAAATCGTTGTCCCCTATCCTAACTACATTTTCAATCTTATCTAAATTTATCACTCTCGGAGCATATAAATATACTATATAGCCTTCATCTAAGTATTGTTTAAATTCTAAGGCGTCAAGTTCCTTTGCTTTCTTTCCTTTCACTTGAACTACTGCTTTTCTCGGGTTATCAATTTCTCTTGAAATCATTTCACATTCAATTTTTATAGTAGTTGATTTCTTTGCAATTGAATTAGAAAGGACATAGTAGTTTTCCTTAATTTGAAGATATGAGATGACAAGTTCTTCTAAATCAAATTCAGGTAGATTATCGAGGAGACCTCCACTATAGGTTGTTACCTCAAAATAATTCTTTTTCGAAAATTTATTAAATATCAATTTTGAATATTCAATTATGCTTTTATCCCGTATCCTCTCAACTGTACCACCAAGAGGTCTATTAAACGATGACTTTATCTGTCCAGGGACTTGCATTCCCACGTTAAATGCATCAACTTGGATAACTGATCCAATATCCAAATGAGTATCACAAACTACTTTGGCTTGAGATTTCGCTTTACATATCCAATAATTTCCACTTAAATCTCGTGTCCAGAATAAATCATCTATCTGAGCATCCTTAAAAACATTTATTGCTGGATTCGCTCTGCCTCTTTCTTTTTTTATTCGTCCATAGTATTCATTAAAGTCTTCTTCCCGAATATCGCTACTTAAGCGACTCCAACCAAGTGCAAGATACTGTTCAGAATTATTTAAACAGAAGCCAATTAACTCTTTCCTAATGTTATCGTCTCTTTTTAAATGTATTCTAGTCACATAATCCATTCAAATTAGCCTCTCTTACTTTTTTCTTTCAAGATTATTTCGACTCCCGCTTGATGTAAAATATCATATCTAACACGACTTACTTCTGATTCATCGATTAAATTAAGAAGATGATCAATTTCTTTTCTTCCTTCTTCACTTAACTTTGGCTTTATATCAACTAAGTTTTTTTGTAGTCTTAAAAACAATTGAATAGCTACTTCGTAATCTTTTTTCTCTTGTAATTCTTGCTGCTTGGCTAAAAATTCTTTTTCTTTCTCTTCGTTTTTCTTCCTATTTTGTTCAGCCATTTCACAAAGTATTTCATAATCCACTGTTTGAGTCTCAAAATCTTTTTTTACCAACTCCAACATTTGAGGCGTAATACGAATACGATTATAAGCTTCTTTTACTAAGGAAGTGATTTTATCCCAATAAGGTATTTCTGAGTCTTCTCGGAACATTAATATTTCCCGATCCGTTATCACAATTTTCTTTTCTTCATCAATGAAATAGCCTTTTTCTTTGTAATTATTTAACTCAAAAATATACTTCTCTAATCTCCATTGTTTGACAATTTTTTTGGCATTGTCAGATAAATCAGCGTTGACCACATATCCATATAACCAATCAGGAAGATTAATATCACCTATAGTCCATCTTTGTTTCTCATCTGAGTATATTTTATTTCTTAATTCTCTGTCGGGAAATTTAACTTTATTAAAAACGTACTTAATAATCTCGTCACCCTCTTGAATGTATTCGTTCCAATACTTGCTATACTTAGCGTAGGGGCTAAATGGACGAGTTCTATATATAACTCTACTCATTTCATCTTCTCCTTTAGTTGGTGAAATTCACAGTATTCTTTTATAACAGATAAAACTTTCTCCCAGTCTTTCTCAAACATCTAGTCAATGTAATTTTCTTCCATTTTCTTAATAAGAATCTTCATGTCATCAATTAACGACTGTGGAGACAATACCCTTAAGGATTCCGCTTGACCCAATAGCCACCTCTTCAGCCCTGGTGTATCCTGACTCACAAATTCAATAATATTACCATTTGATGTTTTTTCAATAATTTTTGCTGTTGGGAATTGATCAACAACAATTGCTGAATCATTGACAAATAGGACTCTGATCTTTAACTCTTTTCCTATGAATGGATCTACACGTTTATTACGAATGTCTCCATCACGAAATTTTCTTCCATATGAGAGAGAAGGTTTTTTCTTTTCTTTAGATTCTACCCAACTAAGAATTCTATCTAGTTTCAAGGTCATATAAGAATCAAAAACTAAATTATAAGCTACTATGTAAAAGTAATGAGTATCATAATAAAGCGATACCGGGAAAATGGTATGATGCTTTTTAGTATTATAGGGAGATTGATATTCAATATCTAGTAGCAATTCCTTACGAATCATTTCAGACCATTCCCAAACCTTATCAATACGATTTTGTGTATCTGACAATGGTGCATAATTTAGCAACTCACTTGCAATAATACTGGAAACTTCATTTTGCTCATCTTTTGAAATAAGTGCTAATAAACTATCAAGTAATGACTTGTTTTCTTCCTTATTCAAAGATCGATTTTCTAGTAAAATCTTTGAAATTACAAGAATATCCTTTTTATTAAACAAAGATTTTCCTTTTAAGTATCTTGTATGGTGCTTTGCATCATAAGCAAGCTCTGCTGCAACCATTGGTTGTGTATCTAAGAAACCAGACAAGAGAGAAAAATCTCGTTGTATAGTTTTTTCACTAACACCAAATTCATCAGCAAGCTGAGCCTTAGATAAATGCGCGCCAGACTGTAAGCGTAAAAATATAGTTAATAAGCGTTCTTGGTCGTTCATATAATTCTAATCCTTTACTAATATTATAGCATTCCCAATGGTTCAGATTCAATCAATTTCTTAGTTCAAATCTTTTACTGATAGTACTCTTTTTCAAGCACCGATTTCTTCTTTTAGAGCCTACTATAGATTTCTCTACCTTCCGAATCCTATCAACGATATTGATTTTGAAGATTTTGCTTCAATAGCTACAATAGCCTTATTGATATCTGTCAATGTAATTTGATTTAAAAAGTTTTCATCTTCTAATTGAATCTTATCACCTTCAACCACGCGTTGTGCTTGACAGAAGACAATCTCATCTACTAATTTACGAACGTATCGAGCATTTCCAAAATTGCTACAATTTACAACTTCTGAAAAATGCTGACGTAGTACCATCTTACAATCGTCGGTTAATTGATAATGTCTTTTATTTATCATCAATTCTAAAATAGCAATTAGTTGATCAATTGTATAATCGAAAAATTTTATTTCTCTGGAAATTCTAGAGGATAATCCTGGATTAGTTTCAATGAATTGAGCCATCAATTCTTCATAACCAGCAAAAATAACCAAAACCTCATCCCGACGATTTTCCATTTCCTGTATAATCGCTGAAATAGCTTCATGTCCGAAATCTCTATCACTACTTGGAATAAGACTATAGGCCTCATCTATAAAGAGTACTCCCCCTCTTGCATCATCAAAAACTCTTTTTACTTTTGGAGCAGTTTGACCAACATATTCACCAACTAATTCCGTTCTACCTACCTCCACTAACTTATTCTCTTTAATTATCTTATTGTTGTATAAAATTTCTGAAAAGAGCCTAGCAACTACAGTTTTCCCAGTCCCAGGATTTCCGGAAAAAACAAGATGACGATTTAATACTTCGTTACTAAATCCATGTGCCTGACGCATTACAGAAACTCGACTATATGCTAACTGCTGCTTTAGGACCATTTTCACTTCTTCTAAACCAATTAATTCACTCAGCTTTTTCTCCGCATTTTCTTCATCTTCAACTGAAGATTTATTTTGGAGAATGAATCCATCGAGATTTAATTCATTTTTTTCTGAAGGATCATAATTATTTTGCACTGCAAATTCAATAAGCTCTTGAACAAAAAGGCGAACTTCTTTGGCATCCTTTAGCACGTGATTTTCAGCTACTAATCGTTCAAAATCTTCGTTACTCAAATGAACACCTTTTTGATTTAGCATTTGAATACCAATTCCTTTAAGCTCTGATTCATCATACCGGGGGAAATTAATAATTGATACCTTATTAAAAACATCGAGTAACTCTTTTCTAATAGCTTCTGCTTCTTGAATGCTTCTAGAAATAATAATATTAAAGGAATTCCCCTTCTTTTGTCGAAAATTATCAAAAATATCTGATTTTGTTTTTGATCTTGCCGAAAGATAATCAACTAATACAGCGAAATATTTTTCACTCATTTTAGGAACAAAATAATGATTGCAATTAACAAATATCGCATTCATACCAAAGATAGACTCTAGAAACTTGATTGCAAACTTTCTACCCGTTCCTTTCTCACCAGTAAAAATATAAAAATGTTGTTGATTTTCATTATTGCTTATTTTTTCTTGGAAGGATATATAATCAATGAATTCTCGAATAGCTCCTTTAAATTCAATTAGGGCAATAATATCATTCAACTCGTCCAACTTTTCTAAATTGGGTTTTAATTGTTCAGAAAATCTTTCTTTTTCTGCACTAAGTAAGAATTTGACTAAATCTCCTATATCACTTCTGCCAAGTTTCTTGATAAAATCACTTTCTATTAAAGGCTCTACCTTAGCTAGTAAGAACTCATAATCAAAAAAATCATTTATTTTTTTCATAATTTCTTGGTCATTGTAATTTTCTTGAGAAATAAGATAGTATGATTCTCCTTCTTTCAAAAAAATTAAATGATTAGACGTAATAAAATCATTCGTCTGAGTTTTAAAAAAATCATCAGGATTCTTAAATTCAACTTGATAGTAATTCATTCACTCTCACCTCTTTTTATAATAAATTAATTTTACAAAAAAGGATGGACATTTATTGTCTAGTTAATTATTTTTTAAGAAAATAAAAAAGAACACCCAAAAAAGTAATCTTTTTAAGTATAGTAATTCTTTCGAATTAACGTTTACTAAATTGTGATGCTTTACGAGCTTTCTTAAGATCTGGTTTCCAAAATACTTTGAGTATACTTATGACATTGATGCCCCTAAACATTTAAAAACTCTGGTGGAAAAAGGTTATGCAGTCATTGAAACAGCTTTTGACTCACTTGATCATCTCAATGCTACTATGAAAAAGAATATTCTGAAAAGCAAGGGAATTACAGGACTATCTAAGATGAAGGCTGCAGATCTGGAGCAAACCCTTCATAACAACTTTTCAGAAGAAGAATTAGCAAGTCACTTTACCGTTCGTGGCTACAAATTAACTCCAAAGGGGAGCAGATACTGGAACAATACAAGGGAATTATCAACCGCCATCCAAAGAAGAATCTCTAATCAAGTGATTTTTTGGTCGATTTTCTCTAAAACTACCTTGTCACTAATATTTGAAATCCACTTCCTTTTAGGGTACAATGGTAGAAATGAATTTTTGAGAGGATCAGAATGAAAAAACTAGCAACCCTTCTTTTACTATCAACTGTAGCCCTAGCTGGATGTAGCAGCATCCAACGTAGTTTGCGTGGTGATGACTATGTAGATTCTAGCTTGGCCGCTGAGGAAAGCTCCAAAGTAGCTGCCCAATCTGCCAAGGAGTTAAACGATGCTTTAACAAACGAAAATGCCAATTTCCCACAACTATCTAAAGAAGTTGCTGAAGACGAGGCTGAAGTGATTCTACACACAAGTCAAGGAGATATCCGTATCAAACTCTTCCCTAAACTCGCTCCTCTAGCGGTTGAAAACTTCCTCACTCATGCCAAAGAAGGCTACTATAACGGCATTACCTTCCACCGTGTCATCGATGGCTTCATGGTTCAAACTGGAGATCCAAAGGGAGACGGTACAGGTGGTCAGTCCATCTGGCATGACAAGGATAAGACTAAAGACAAGGGAACTGGTTTCAAGAACGAGATTACTCCTTATCTCTATAACATCCGTGGAGCTCTTTCTATGGCTAATACTGGTCAACCAAACACCAATGGTAGCCAATTCTTCATCAATCAAAACTCTACAGATACCTCTGCTAAACTCCCTACAAGCAAGTATCCAAAGAAAATCATCGAGGCCTATAAAGAAGGGGGAAACCCTAGTCTAGATGGCAAACACCCAGTCTTTGGTCAAGTGATTGACGGTATGGATGTAGTAGATAAAATTGCCAAAGCCGAAAAAGATGAAAAAGACAAGCCAACTACTGCTATCACAATCGACAGCATCGAAGTGGTGAAAGACTACGATTTTAAATCTTAAAAACCAAAAAAATACAGTATCCACATTCGGTACTGTATTTCTTTTATCCTCATTTTTAAGTTAGATTATTAAAATCCCAGATTTGGTCCATCCAGCCTTCATAAAAGTCTGGTTCGTGACAGACCATAAGGATAGACCCTTTGTATTCTTTCAGAGCGCGTTTGAGTTCATCCTTGGCATCCACATCCAAATGGTTGGTCGGCTCGTCCAGCACTAAAACGTTGTTTTCACGATTCATCAAGAGACAGAAACGAACCTTGGCTTGTTCCCCACCTGACAAGACCTGAATTTGGCTTTCAATATGCTTGGTTGTCAAACCACAGCGGGCAAGGGCTGCACGAACTTCTGCTTGGTTAAGTGCAGGAAAGGCATTCCAGACAGCTTCAAGAGGTGTTTGACGATTGCCTCCTTCTACTTCCTGTTCAAAGTAGCCAAGTTCTAGGTAGTCTCCACGTTCAACCTCTCCAGCGATTGGTGGAATAATGCCCAAGAGGGACTTCAAGAGAGTTGTTTTCCCGATACCATTTGCCCCGATAATAGCAACCTTTTGATTACGTTCAAAGGTAAGGTTTAAAGGCTTAGTCAGAGGACGTTCATATCCAATCTGCAAATCCTTGGCTTGGAAAATAAAGCGCCCTGGTGTACGAGCCGGTTTGAAATCAAAGGATGGTTTTGGTTTCTCACTTTGCAGTTCGATAATATCCATCTTATCCAATTTCTTCTGACGAGACATGGCCATGTTTCGTGTTGCAACACGCGCTTTGTTTCGAGCGACAAAGTCCTTGAGGTCCGCAATCTCTTTCTGCTGACGTTCGTAGGCTGCCTCTAGCTGAGATTTCTTCATAGCATAGACTTCTTGGAACTGGTAGTAGTCACCAGAATAACGCGTCAGCTGTTGATTCTCCACATGATAGACGATATTAATCACATCGTTCAGGAATGGAATATCGTGTGAAATAAGAACAAAGGCATTCTCATAGTTTTGGAGATAGCGCTTGAGCCAGTCAATATGCTCAGCATCCAAGTAGTTGGTCGGCTCGTCCAACAGCAAGATATCAGGCTTTTCAAGGAGGAGTTTAGCCAAAAGCACCTTGGTTCTTTGTCCACCTGACAAAGAGGTTACATCTGTATCCATGCCAAAGTCCATGACACCAAGGGCACGCGCAACTTCGTCAATCTTAGCATCCAAGGTATAGAAATCACGACTCTCCAAACGGTCTTGGAGTTCTCCCACTTCTTCCATGAGAGCATCAACATCAGCTTCATCTTCAGCCATTTCCATATAAAGGTCATTGATACGAGCTTCAGCTTTGAATAGCTCATCAAAGGCTGTACGGAGAACATCACGCACCGACTGCCCTTCAGCAAGGACGGAGTGCTGATCCAAGTAACCGGCAGTCACATATTTGGACCACTCAACCTTCCCTTCATCTGGCAGCATTTTACCAGTCACAATGCTCATAAAGGTTGATTTCCCTTCACCATTGGCACCGACAAGACCGATATGTTCTCCTTTGAGAAGACGGAAGGACACATCTTCAAAAATTGCACGGTCACCAAAACCGTGACTCAGATTTTTAACTTCTAAAATACTCATTTTAATTCCTTATCTTGTTTTTATGTAATTGGTTATAGAGGAGCCAAGCCAGATAGCCACCCAAGGTATTAGTCCACAAATCATCAATTTCAAAGACGCGATTAAAATCAAAGAAAAAGTCCAAGACTAACTGCGTACACTCGATTCCAAGACTCACTAGAAAGCTAAAAAGTAGCACCTTTTTTGTTTTCCGCAAGTTTGGAAGGAGATAAAGGAGTTGGAAAACAAGAGGAAAAAGCAAGAAGACATTGAGGATATTTTGTAAAAAAATCCAAAATAATTGTCCTACATCACTCACTTCGCCCAGTTTCCAGAGAGAATTGAAAGGAGTCAAAAGAAAAACCAGGCGTCCAAGATGCTGAATACCTGGAGTTTCCACTCCCACGGGAGAATGTTCTTGAGGAGTAAAGCAAAAGTAAACGATACAAATACTATAGAAAATGACTCCCCAGACCAAAACATGATTATAACTCTTCTTCATCATTAAGGATTGACTGCTGCGACTGCCTTCTGGCGGTCACGTTTCATTGTATTAGAACGCAATTGTCCACAAGCTGCATCAATATCAGTACCATGTTCTTGACGAACAACACAGTTAACCCCTTTTTTCTTAAGCGTATCATAGAAAGCCAGGACGCGCTCTTTAGGACTACGGCTATATTGGTCATGCTCACTAACCGGGTTATAAGGAATCAAGTTTACATAAGACAATTTCTTGATATTCTTGAGCAATTCAGCCAATTCCAAGGCTTGTTCTACACCATCATTAACTTCATTGAGCATGATGTATTCAAAGGTCACACGACGGTTGGTTGTCTCAATATAGTACTCAATAGCCGCAAAGAGTTTTTCAATCGGAAATGCACGGTTAATCTTCATGATGCTTGAGCGCAATTCATTGTTAGGTGCGTGAAGGGAAACCGCAAGATTGACCTGAACTCCTTCATTAGCAAAATCACGAATTTTATGAGCCAAACCTGAAGTTGAAACCGTGATGTGACGAGCACCGATGGCCATTCCCTTGTCATCATTGATAGTACGAACGAAATTCAAGACATTGTTGTAATTATCAAATGGTTCACCAATTCCCATGACAACGATATGACTGACACGCTCATCCTGACCACGCTCATCAAAGTATTTCTGAACCAGCATGATTTGCGCTACGATTTCACCGTTATTGAGATCACGTTGTTTCTTAATCAAACCAGAGGCACAGAAGGTACAACCGATATTACAGCCTACCTGAGTGGTCACACAGACAGATAAACCGTAGTGTTGACGCATGAGTACTGTCTCAATCAGCATTCCATCTGGCAATTCAAAAAGATATTTAACTGTCCCATCAGCAGACTCTTGAACGATACGTTGTTTCAAGGGATTGACCACAAACTGGTCATTAAGCTTAGCAATCAAATCCTTGGAAAGGTTGGTCATCTCTTCAAATGACTGGACACGTTTACGGTAAAGCCATTCCCAGATTTGATCTGCACGGAATTTCTTTTCTCCCTGCTCCAAAACCCATTCCTGCATGGTTTGACGTGTTAAACTATAAATTGACGGTTTCATTTCTTCTCCTTATTCTCTACTCACTTCTGACGAATGACAAAATGACGTTGTCCCTTGTCCTCTTTCTGAGAATGCTGGTCTTTCTGACGACGTCTATTTTTCTTATCTGCATTCGGTTTTCGTTTGGTTTGAACCGGTTTCTTTCCTTTTTTAGAAGGTGTTTCTTCTTCCTTCTTACGCATTTTCTTGTCAAATGATGCTCGCTTAGGAGCTTCATTTTCTAAGACAAAATAGGCACAACCATAACTACAATACTCTAAAAGGTAGTCTTGTAAACGACTGATTTTTTCAAGTTTTTCTTCTGTTCGATCATCCTTGTAAAAACCTCGTAGGCGAAGCTGTTCGTTGCTCCAGTCTCCCACGATATAATCAAACTTGGTTAAGACTTCTGAAAAACGCTGATTAAAAGCCGTCACATCAAAGGCATCCTTGATATTTTCCACCAAGGAAAAAGCTATCCCTTCCGTTTCGACCTTGTCCCCATGTAAATGAAACTCAGGACCAGGAAACTTGTTATAGTTGTATAATTCAGGTGCAATTTCTTTTCGCATAGATATCCTTTTTCCACGATTACTTAATACTTTATTCTACCATAATTTCTAGCAGTTAGCACGTTTCTCATAAAAATGAAAAAAGTCTGACGATTTTGTCAGACCAAAATAATATAACCTTAAAAAGAGAAGAACAATTCTTCCCTCCAACTATCATTATTTAGCAGCTGCGTACAATTCATCTACTTTGTTCCAGTTGATCACTGAGAAGAAAGCTTTGATGTAGTCAGGACGCACGTTGCGGTATTTCACATAGTAAGCATGTTCCCAAACGTCCAAGCCCAAGATTGGTTTTTTGCCTTCTGAGATTGGTGTGTCTTGGTTTGCTGTTGAAGTCACTTCAAGTTTACCTTCTTTGTTGACAACCAACCATGCCCATCCTGAACCAAAACGAGTTGTTGCTGCTGCAGTGAAGGCTGCTTGGAATTCTTCAAATGAACCAAATGTTGCATCGATTGCTGCTGCAAGTTCTGCTGATGGAGCTGTTTTTTCAGGAGTCATCAATTCCCAGAAAAGAGCGTGGTTCAAGTGTCCACCACCATTGTTGATAAGCGCTTGACGGATATCAGCTGGGATAGATTCTACATCAGCAAGCAGGGCTTCAAGGTCTTCACCAATTTCAGGGTGTTTTTCAAGAGCTACATTAGCATTGTTGACATAAGTTTGATGGTGTTTGTCATGGTGCAAGTGCATTGTTTCCGCATCGATGTATGGTTCCAAAGCGTCGTATGCATATGGAAGATCTGGTAAGATAATAGCCATCTGTAATACCTCTTTTTCTTTCTATATGAAAATGATAACGCAAACATTCACTTTTTTCAAGTTTTTTGCTTATAGATGAAGAAATCACTGAAATACTTTCTAATAATACTCTTCGAAAATCTCTTCAAACCGCGTCAACGTCGCCTTGCCGTAGATATGTTACTGACTTCGTCAGTCTTATCTACAACCTCAAAACAGTGTTTTGAGCTGACTTCGTCAGTCTTATCTACAACCTCAAAACAGTGTTTTGAGCTGACTTCGTCAGTCTTATCTACAACCTCAAAACAGTGTTTTGAGCTGACTTCGTCAGTCTTATCTACAACCTCAAAGCAGTGCTTTGAGCAACCTGCGGCTAGTTTCCTAGTTTGCTCTTTGATTTTCATTGAGTATAAAATAAGCAAATCACTAAGAAACCCACGACAAGATAATCCTGACGCGGGTTGTAGTTTCAAAAAAATGTCAATTGACCTGACTAGCAATCTGTAAGAGTGCCTTTTCAAAAAGGAAATTCTTTTCATAAAGACCAGTCTTAACCTGATAGTCTGTCTCAATCAAATAAGAAATAGCTTGCTTCAAAAAGCTCAAGGAAAGTCCTCGCGCATCTCTCAGCGCAAACTTAATCTGATAGGGATTTGGATTGCGTCCGAGAAAACTACCTAAACTACTTGCAATCTGCGATTCTGTTTGACCAGACTCCGCCAAAATTTTCACCTGAGTAAAAGTCCGAAATTGTCCTAGCATGACTGCAATCAGTTTGATTTCATCTTCACCTTGCAAGGTCAAGTCTCTAACCAAATCGCGCGCCTGGTCCATCTTTTTAGTCAGAATAAACTGAGTTAAATCAAAAATATTGTCCTGTAAGGTCTTGGGAATTGCGTTAACAATATCCTCTTCCTCGATAACAGAATCTGCCTTATAAGACTGTAAAAAGAGGAGATTTTTCTGGATTTCGCTAAATTGAAAACCAGATTTGATAAGGAGATTTTCAAAAGAATGATCGGCAAACTGCAGACCTTGTTTCTGGCTCCACTTTTGAAAATACTGGCGCAGTTCTTGTTCTTTAGCTTCTACTGCATCAAAAACCTTGGCATCACGCTTAAGTAATTTAACCAACCGTCTTTTGCTATCCAGCTTTCCTTCCGCAAATATCAACAACTTGGTTGTTGGCGAAGGATTGTCAAGGTATTCTTCAAACGACTTGAGCTCATCATCTGTCAAAAAGCGCTTTTTAGCAGTTGTGATATCGACAAAATGATCCAATATCACGATTTTCTCATCTGCAAAGAAAGGAAGGCTGACCAACTCCAGTTCCACATCCTTGTAAGCTACTTCTTTCATATCAAAGTAGGCAAAGTTAAGGTCAGCAGAATCATAACCAATCTGTTTCAATACTTGACTCTTCATAACTTCAAACTGACCCTGATCTGTCCCTGTAAAAAGGCTCAGGCTCGGTAAATTTGATAAAGTCAACTTCTGACTTTCTTCAATGGCTAGCATCTTCTCTCCTTTCTTCTAACTTTTTAGTTCATTTAATCAATATAGTGCAATTTCCCACGGAAATCTTCTAGGCTTTCGTACCCTTTTTCCTCCATGATTGCTTTCAGTTCATTAGTAATACGATCAAAAGCACCAACTCCTTCTTTGTGAAGGGTGGTTCCCACCTGCACCATACTTGCTCCACAGAGGATATGTTCAAAGGCATCACGACCAGTCAAAACGCCACCTGTACCAATAATTTGAATTTGAGGGTTTAAGCGTTGATAAAAGGCATGAACATTAGCTAAAGCAGTCGGTTTGATATACTCTCCACCAATCCCCCCAAAACCATTTTTAGGACGAATAACGACGGACTCATCTTCTATATAAAGGCCGTTTCCGATAGAGTTAACACAGTTGACAAACTTGAGCGGGTACTTGTTGAAAATAGCTGCCGCTTGGTCAAAGTGAACAATATCAAAATATGGTGGCAATTTAATTCCCAGAGGTTTGGTGAAGTAGGCAAATACTTCTGTCAAAATCCGGTCTGTTGTCTCAAAATCATAGGCAATCTGAGGTTTACCTGGAACATTGGGGCAGGAGAGGTTTAGCTCTGTTAGACCACGAAATTCACTCTCTTGGACTTTTTTCAAGATAGTATGGGTTTCCTCTGGAGACATGCCAACTAGAGATAAGAAGAAAGTCCGGTTCGGCTCTTTTTCCTGCAAGTCCAAAAGATAGTCCAAATAATAATCTAAGCCCTTATTCGGCAAGCCCATAGAGTTGATAGAACCAAGTGGAACATCTTGATAGCGTGGCTCAGGATTCCCCTGACGAAAGTCCAAGGTTGCTGTCTTAGTCACAAAAGTTCCTGCCGCTGAGTTTTTAACGCCCTCTAACTCTGCTATCGTCATACAAGCCACACCTGCTGCATTCATCAAACAATTGTCAAACTCAAAACCAGCAATTTGCGTTTTCGTTGATACCATGATTCTGATCCTCCAGATTCCTTTTATTGCTAATATTATACCATATTTTCAGATTTTCTCTTTAAGAAAGGCATTTATAAGAAAAACGTTCGTTTTTTATCTACTTTCAAAAAATATGAAAAACTAAATTGAGTGAATTTTTAGAAAATTTTTGTTTTTCTCTTTACAGCTAAAAAAATTCTGCTATAATGACTCACATAATTAAATTAGAATTTAAGGAGAACGATATGACATCTGCTAAAGAATATATCCAAAGCGTGTTTGAAACTGTGAAAGCTCGTAACGGGCACGAGGCTGAATTCCTCCAAGCTGTCGAAGAATTTTTCAACACTTTAGAACCTGTATTTGAAAAACACCCTGAGTATATAGAAGAAAATATCTTGGCACGTATCACTGAGCCAGAACGCGTGATTTCTTTCCGTGTTCCTTGGGTTGACCGTGATGGAAAAGTTCAAGTAAACCGTGGCTACCGTGTTCAATTCAACTCAGCTGTTGGACCATACAAAGGCGGACTTCGTTTCCACCCAACTGTAAACCAAGGGATTTTGAAATTCCTCGGATTTGAACAAATCTTTAAAAACGTCTTGACTGGACTCCCTATCGGTGGAGGTAAAGGTGGATCAGACTTCGATCCTAAAGGTAAAACAGATGCTGAAGTGATGCGCTTCTGCCAAAGCTTCATGACTGAACTGCAAAAATACATCGGCCCATCACTTGATGTACCTGCTGGTGATATCGGTGTTGGTGGACGTGAGATTGGTTACCTTTACGGTCAATACAAACGCCTTAACCAATTTGATGCTGGTGTCTTGACTGGTAAGCCTCTTGGATTTGGTGGTAGCTTGATTCGTCCAGAAGCAACTGGTTACGGTTTGGTTTACTACACTGAAGAAATGCTCAAAGCTAACGGTAATAGCTTTGCTGGTAAGAAAGTTGTTATTTCAGGTTCTGGTAACGTTGCTCAATACGCTCTTCAAAAAGCGACTGAACTTGGTGCAACTGTTATCTCTGTATCTGATTCAAATGGTTATGTCATCGATGAAAATGGTATCGACTTCGATCTTTTGGTTGACGTTAAAGAAAAACGTCGCGCTCGTTTGACTGAGTATGCAGCTGAGAAAGCAACCGCTACTTATCATGAAGGTTCTGTATGGACTTACGCTGGAAACTATGACATCGCTCTTCCATGTGCGACTCAAAACGAAATCAACGGTGAAGCAGCTAAACGTTTGGTTGCTCAAGGAGTTATCTGTGTATCTGAAGGTGCCAACATGCCAAGCGACCTTGATGCCATCAAAGTTTACAAAGAAAATGGTATCTTCTACGGGCCTGCAAAAGCTGCCAACGCTGGTGGTGTAGCCGTTTCAGCCCTTGAAATGAGCCAAAACAGTCTTCGCCTCTCATGGACTCGTGAAGAAGTTGATGGACGTCTCAAAGACATCATGACAAACATCTTCAACACAGCTAAAACAACTTCAGAAACATACGGTCTTGATAAAGACTACCTTGCAGGAGCTAACATTGCTGCCTTTGAAAATGTAGCAAACGCTATGATTGCCCAAGGTATTGTTTAAGAGTCATTTGCTTAATCCTCAATCACTCCGATTGGGGATTTTTATGTTGAGTTAAACAGTTGGGAAATTACTTACTCGCCCCCTTTTGTCCCTGTTAGAACAAAAATAAAAACCGCTAATCCTAAGAATAGCGGTTTAATCATGTTTTTAAGCTACTAATGTAGTTGCTCTATTATTTGGCGTTTTTTCTTTTAAAGACTTTTTGCCCAGTTTAACTTCTAAAGAAAGCCAAATGATATTCTCCATTCAATTTAACTGCTACTTTCTCATGGATAGACTGATTTTTTAAAGAACAAATTTCTCCATATTTCCAACTTTCATGCTCCCCTGATAATCTAGTGACAGACTTCACTTGATTATCTAAGTTAGCAACTGTAGCACTAAGCTCTTCTTTTGGAATAATTTCTTCAGTAATTGTAAACGATTGTTCCCCTACCTTCAACTCTCTGGCTTCTTGCTCATTGATAGCAAATCCTCCTACTAAGCGAACATTAAATAAGTCAGAAACTTTTAGTAGTTCTTCTTTAGAAATATTATCAAGTAGTCTACATTTATAGAAAGTACTATCAATTTTTATGGCAAATTCTCTATTCTTGGTCTGATATAAGTCACCAATCTCCAATAAATCATTCTTTATTTCATTATTGGAATCATCGTAAGATATTTCATAAATATCATAATGATTGCTTACTTTACTTTCAATATCTTCATATAAAATTAATTGATTAGTTACACCATAATGCTCTCCTTTATAATCAAATCGATTATAACTTGAGTCGAGAAATTTAACATCATACTTCTCATATGTGCATCCAGTCAATCCAAGTAAACTTAAGAAAAAAATTACGGAAAGATAGATCTTTTTGAATTTCATAGTTCTCCTCCTAATTTTCTATAGTTAAATTATCAAAAATCAATAACGCCTCTCTCCAATATGTCTTTACAGACTTATTTTGGATATGAAGTAAAGTCAAAACAATTCCCAAACTTCCATCCAAAAATTTAACACTCCCTTCATTTCAATCATAGTATATAATTAAACACCTTTTCTGCTTACAACTACTAAATTAGCAACAAACAATAATACAACATAAAAAGTTAAAACTAATAAATTGGTTGTGTTTCTAAAATTATTTTCTAAAATTATATTAACTGGTAAAATTACTGGAATCCAAAAAATATTAAGAAAAACTTTATTTGTTGCAAATAATATAAATAAACTTTCTACAACAGCAATAAGTAAATTGCCGCCTTTCGCAATAAACAATGTCAATAGCATGTGGAAATGATTTAGCAATATTAGTAATAACCAACTAACTATTCCTACGTAAAAATAATATGAAAAGTGTTCTAACTCTATACCTACAACTACCCATAAAGGAATAGTAAGTAAAGATAATAGTAAATCTAACACAAAAATTTTCGCTCCCCATATACTGGCTGTATTTCTCGAGCCTTTAATATTCTGATAATTATTAGCATTGATTTCTTGTTCAGATACTAATAAAGTGATTATCGTAGTTATCATGCAATAGCCTAACATGGGTAAAAAGATAATATTTTCCAATACAATTGTGTTATTTACAGATAATATGTAAATTGGAATTGTCAATAGTTGTATAGTAGACAAAATCAAAATAATGTATAGTTGATACGAACCTTTAAATTTAATCATTTCACTTTTTAGCAATTGGATCATTACTTAACCTCCAATTTAACATTAACAAAGAAACAATAAATAGAATCAATGATAGAAATACGGTAAATACTACCATTTTAACGTCTGTTACATGATTTGTTAAATCTAAATCTCCTGACGGTTTTATATACATAAGACTATAAGCAATTTTATAATGATATGTAAAAGGAAAGAAGAACCAAAAGCTACTTTGAGCGATAAAAGGTGCAACCAAAAAACAAATCAAGGAGTTAATAGATACTAAGATATAGGGGTTGATCCGTTTCGAAAATAGATACAAGAGTGGCAATACCCATATGGATGTTATCGAAATAAGTACTAAACAAATTAAGTCACCAATTATATTCAATGATATTAAGTCGCCATACAAAAAATTACTTGTAAATAATAATATAGCTAAAAACCATACGTTCGAAATGAGTAAATCTTTTAATTTTAAAAGTATCTTTACGATATATATTTTTATGCTATCATTTCGAAAGTATATATTCTGGAAGTTTCCTGCAGCTTCTTCTGCTTTATAATCATATAAAAATAACAATCCAATAAGCGTGTACAAAAAGACGGCTTCCCACCAATATATTGAAAAACTTTCTAGAATACTCGGTCCAACAAGTAATACAGCTATTAAAATCGACAATCCAGGAGCTATTATCAAGAATTTTTTGGATGTATTTTTTCGCTGTTTTAACCATTCTGATTTAAATATTTTTATCATATTGCGTCACCTCCATGAACAATTCTTATAAATAAAGATTCTAAATCATCACTTTGAACATTCGAACCATCGTAAAAAATTTGACCATCATGTAAAATAACAACTTTATCTGCCACTTTACTAACTTCATACAGTTGATGGCTAGATAAAAGAATTGTCATTCCTGATTTCTTTAAAGAAATCATTAAATTCAACAATTCCTTTATACCATCTGGATCCAATCCATTGGTAGGTTCATCTAAAATGAGCAAATCTGGACTAGTAATTATTGCCATACCTAATCCCAAACGTTGTTTCATACCTAAAGAAAAGCTCCCTGCTTTTTTCTTTCCCGTATTAGATAGCCCAATCAAGTTTAATACTTCATTAATTCGTTCGTCAGAAATGTCATATAACAATGCTCTTGTTTTTAAGTTATCAAATGCAGATAAGTTCATATAGATAGCAGGAGTTTCAATAAGCGCTCCAATCTCATATATACCCGCATTTTTTTTCCCATTAAAAATAACCGTACCACTATCAGCATTTTCAAGACCAAAAATAATCTTCATAATTGTTGATTTTCCTGCACCATTAATACCTAATAATCCACAAATACTCCCCTCTTTTATTTCAAAAGAAATATTTTTCAGTACTTCTCTATCCTTATATGATTTTCTAAGTTTTTGAACTTGTATATTCATAACTATAATTCCTCCTTGTTTTATACTTGTATGTTATACTTTATTTTTCAAAATTTGTTCAGAATTTCCAATTTTACAAAATTAAAAAAATAGACAGTCCTCAATTTAGAAAACCATCTATTTTTATACATAACTATTATATGGAAGCTATCTAATATATCCTTACAGAATTATTTTTTAATAAGCAACGTCACTTGAGCGCCACCTCTATCTGGATTTGATAAAAACAATTCTCCTAAATGTCTAGTTGCAACTTGTTTAGCAAATGCTAACCCTAAACCATAGTGCTTATTATTCCTACCTTTATTCTCAGTATAAAATAACTTATCTGCATTTAATAAGGACTGTTCAGTAAAAGGCAGACCATTATTCCACACTACAAAATTAATATACTCTGTTTCCTCAATGATAGTAAGCGTAACTTTTTTTTCTCCAGAACTATATCTTGCTGCATTTGCTAAAATGTTAATTAATGCCCGATTTAAATTAAAGCGATTTCCCTTAAAAAATATTAATTTTGTAGTATTAATAATTTTGAAATCAACCTTTGCATTATTCATTACAGATTTCGCTTCTACTGACAGCTCACTTAAAAATTCGGATAAATGTATCTGTTCTCCATAATCTTTATCTTCAATTAGTAATCTTGAATAATCAATCATTGAACTAAAGTATCTTTCAAAAACTACTATACTGTTATTCATTGACTGAGTGTATTCCTTCTGTTGAACAGTCAAGTTAGTTAATTCAAGCAACTCTAAATTTCCCTTTAGTACTGTTAAAGGAGTTTTTACATCATGAGCTAATGCACCAACTTGAAAAGATAAATCTTCCTTCTCCCTTCTCTCTGATTTGAGTAAATTAGTTAACTCGTCGTCCTTTTGATATAATACAGAAAGAATTTCATCGAACTCTTGTATTTGAGCTGGAATCTTTTTTTCTTTAAATGTTAACTGCCCCATGTTTAAAGCTTTTTTTTGTATAAGTAGAAAATTTTTTGAAAATTCTTTTATTAATCTTGTAAGTGACCAAATGAGTAAAATCGTTTCGAAAACGAAGAAAAATAAATAAGAAAATAGATTAAATGAAATGTGACGCAAATTCGGATTAACAAACTCAGGTATCATGGGTTGCCTGACAGTAAGTACAATCTCTGAATTAGCATAATACCCATAATACACCTCACTATTACTTACAGATTCATTTTTAGCAAAAACTTCTCGATAGGCAGGCAAATCCTTTTTTTGATAATTACCCTCTTCAATTGTACCTGTCTTGCGATTAAATACAACATAGTCAAATATAGAGTTATTCATTGCTTGAACTACATCACTTAAATTGCTGGTATCACTCACTGAAATTTCAATTTTAGAGTCGTATACATTTAATTGTCCTGTAAAAACAAGTAAATAAGTAAATATAAAAAATAAAAGTATACTCAGTAACGTACCTGTTACTAGTTCTAAAACAGTCCTTATTATACGTCCTCTAATTGTACTATTCTTCTTAATCATGCCACTTGTATCCCATACCTCTAACTGTTTTTATAGGATTAATTCCATAGGATGAGAATTTTAATCTTATTTGATAGATATACTCAGATATTGAACGAAAGAGGGTTTCAGCATCATCATCATAAACGTTTTCATATATATCTTGTACAGTAAAAATTTTTCTTGGATTGCTAGATAATAGCTCTATGATATCATATTCTCTACTTGTAAAGGCAAGACTATCTCCATTAATACAAACAATTTTTTCTTGTAAATAAATCGTTATTGGAGATAATTCTCGAACAATTTGATTACTTAATTCACCTTGTTTGTATCGTTCTTCTCGTTTGAGATTTGCAGCAACTTTAGCAATTAATTGATTGATGCTGAAAGGTTTTGTAATATAGTCATCTCCTCCTAAATTCAATCCTGATACTATATCTTCTTCGGTGTCTTTTGCACTAACAAAAATAATAGGGGAGCTTACTTTATTTCTAATCTGCTTACAAATTTGCATACCATCTATATTAGGCATCATTACATCTAATAAAATCAAATCAAATCCTTTGAAATTATTAATATTGATTGGTGCAGTCACTTCTTGATACGTCGTTACCTGATAGTTTTTCATCTCTAAAATAGTTCGCATCAATTTCAAAATTTCAAAATCGTCATCTACAACTAATATCTTATACATTCTATCACCTCAAAAAATTTTAGAGAACTACCTGCAATGCTCCGTATTTCTGACAAAGAATAGTCTCAATACATCAGTTTGTAATGTAAATTAAATTTTTAGAAACTAGTATAAATCTATTTTACACTATCTTGAACAAAATTCGTATTATTTAATAATATAATTTGAGTGCCATCAATATCATTTCTTATCCAGCAGAAATAACCATAACTTTCCCATCTATATGTGAATAATCCTCCCCCTTAAGTTCTCCAACGTAATGTTTCAATGCTTCTTGATTATTTTAATCTAGACCCTCATCACCTACTGAAGCAACAATTATTGAACCTTGACATTTGAGATTGTATCAGAGAAAATTCAGATTTTATTCAGAGAAAAAATCATCTTTACACTACTAGTGAAATTCAAATTTAAGAAAGAATCAATTTCTAACATTTTTCATGTCCTAAAAAAACGGAATACGTTTTGAATTTGTTCAGATTATTTTCTATCCCTTCTTCCACTTATGCCCAGCCCAGCCTGCCAAGACAAGTAAAGCAAGGTTAAAAATGATAAAGAAATGTGACCTTTTCAACTTTTCTTTTCAAGATAGGTTGAGTATTCCTATCCTCCTCATTCTCAAAAAGAATTTTAGGTAATTTATAATACCGTTCTGAAGTTTGGTATTGATTTGCGGTAATTCGTTTCATAGCGCTCCTCCTAGTTCTTTGAGTATTAAATCTCCACTTGATTCCAATCGAACCAAGCCACTTTTTTCTAATTCAGCCATACGAGAGATGGCTTCAACAATATCAATACCCATTTCACGTACTAAAAATGAAATGACAATATAGCGTGATGATTGTAATTCTTTTGTCATTTTCCCTCCTGAAAATAAAAAAAGGAGAACAATATTCAATTGTTCTCCACGATAAATTTGTTAAAAAGAAAAACCCTGCCAAATTAATTTTTGGTAGGGTTTTTGGTAGGAAACTAAATTAATTTATCAGTTTCTAAAATGTGTTCACGATTCTAAAAGGCTGATACTATAGTATCCCGAATTCTAATTGGTATATGCCTCTTATTTAATGAGAATATCTAAAACTAAAAGTCATACCTGTACGTGTAGGATTATAAGGATCTAAGGTCATCAAAGTGCTAAATTCTCAAACCAACTTCTACCGCCAATAAACGTGGAAGTTAATTTGTCAAAACAATGCTATTAAAAAATAAAAGGGAAAACTTTTTTGTTAAATAAGGTTATCGTTACTATTAACCAAATATAGTTTTTAGCCAACCAACTATATGTGGTCTAAGTAATGGGATTAAGAATCGACCTACAAATAGACCTAAAATAAATATTAGAAACATTTTTTTGAAGCTTCTTTTGTTCATCTATGGACAGATTCCCGAAAAGTATATTTTTAATTTTTCTAAGTACGTCTAGACGTTTTAAAACTCATGTTGTGATTGAATTACGTTCAATACTTCTTGCATACTTCCAGCCTTCCAATTTGCCTTAGCATTAAATAAAGGCAATGGGTAATCGTAATATCCAATAGTATCAATACCAGCACTAGTTGATACCTGTATCCCTGAGTACAAATCTTCAATAGCAATTGTCATCCGAAACAATATAATCAAAATAATTCTTCAAATCCAGTTTTTCAAGACTTATTTCTATACTTTTTCTTCCTTTCTCTGTGAAAATCGCAAATTTTTCCCACTTTTTCTCAATGATTTCAATACTGAAACAACATCTTTCCAGAACTTCAATCATTTCTTTTTATGTTAATTCATTATTAAACTAAATCTTTGGAGGTAATACGTTTTCAAAGCTACTTTTTTACCATAGATTTTGAGCCTTCAACACATATTACTAAGCCAAAAATGCTCTAAATTTTTGAAATTCTAACAAATTACACCCTTGTACATTAGAATCACTTCTTTAAAATAAACAAAGTATAAATTTCTAATTATCTTTTTATATTTTCTTAAATGCTCGTAAAGCCTTATTCTATGTGCTTTCGAGTATTTTTACTGTAGGAAGATACTTCACGTTTCTTTGCATATTTCCTCATGTCTTAGCTGTCAGAAGTGGTAAATAAGTAGTAAATTCATTTGTACTACTAAGCAACAAGACGCTCCTGTTGCTTCTCTTTATTCAAGCGTTTCATTTCTGCCATTGCAGAATCGAATGTTGCATGTGCGTAATAGTTCAGCGTCATGGCTATATTAGCATGTCCCATAATGTACTGTAATGCCTTTGGATTCATTCCTGCATTTGCATAGTTGGTACAGAATGTATGTCGCAAACTATGTGGAGTGATGTGTGGCAATTTATCCTCGTTATACTTATTGTATTTCTTAACAAGACCTTTCATCATGCCGTTGTAATCACTTGCCACTTTTGGATAGTTCTTTCTATTAAGAAAGAGGAAATCACTATATCCATCAATCTCAACACGCTTATCATTCTTTCGATTCGCTAACACTCGCTTAAATGCTTGATAGGCTTCTTCAACCATAGGAACTTGACGTTCGCCACTTTTGGTCTTTGGTGTTTCAATGTAGTACCCAATTTCAGTATCTCTCAATAGCTGATGGTCTATATTGACAAGACGATTCTCAAAATCTAAATCTGGAAGTGTCAAACCACCAAACTCTGAAATACGAAGACCTGTTTTTAAGAGTATCAGAATTTCATCATAATTTTTGCTGTAGGTTTTATCAGCTTTTGCAAAGGCTAACAGTTTTTCTTCCTGTTCTTCTGTTAGTACGGTCTTAGGGACAGTATCATCATCAAGAACTGCTTTCAGTTGAAAGTCAAATGGATTCTTCCGAACACAATCATCTTGTATAGCAATATAGAATGAAGCCTTTAAAGAACGTTTGTAGTTATTGATGGTTTGATAAGCATAACCATTTTCACTCATTCTAATAGCCCATTCTTTAGCGTCTGATGGCTTAATACTGTCAATACTTCTTACACCTAACTTGTCTTTCTTCAAAATATCCATAAGATATTTGCGTCCAGTTTCAGTGTTTTTTCTAACCTTTGGTCTTTGAGCGTTCTGTTTTGCGTAAAGCTGGCAGAGTGTCATTTTCTTTCCTACAACATCAATACCATCATGAATGTCTTTCTGTAACTCTGCGATTTTCTCTCTAAGTGAGATACAATCACGCTTTCCTGCTGGTACTCGGTCTGTAGCCACAAGTTTCCACGAGTAAACAAATTGCGGTTCTCCAAATGAATCTATATATTTGTATAAGTATCTTCCGTCTTTTCGTTGGCTCTCTCCAGTCTTTAAGATTCGACCTTTATTGTCACGTCTTTTTTCTGACATGGCATTTGCTCCTTTCCTTTATGGAAAGAGCCTTGATACGACTTAATACTATTTTATCATATACAAGACCCTTTGGCGACGCTAGATTGCGTCCAATGTATCTATAATTTTTTCAAATTGTTTTCGTTTAATCTGAATACGATTGCCATTCATAATCAGCCAATTTGCATTTTTATTTTCCTCTGCCAAGCGTCGTAGCTTGTTTTCGCCAATACGAAAATATTTTGACGCTTCTTCAATGGTTAGGGTATAACGTTCCCAAATAGGAATGTCAGTCTGCTTCATAAAATCCTCCTTTCCAAATCACTTATTTGGATTTCATAAAAGTTGTTTTACCAGCAATCGAACAGCTTTGGCAAAGCTCACGGGAGTTCCACCCCTGCATGGTTCTCATGTAGCCATACTCATTGCCTGCGACGGTTTTATCACGCTCGGACTATTGACTGTATGGGAGTATCATTATCACGATAAGAATGTCGTTGCAGGCAATCCTGCTAAAGATTGCTTCTCGGATCACTAACATGAATCGCTCGCTATCTTTATAAGATAGGTCATGGCGGTTAGTTCCGTTGGCTCTTTTCTTATCGAAACGTATTCGATTACTTTTATTCAGTTTTCAAAGAACAATGGCTCGTTAGCCTATCAAAACACATTGAAAGCTCAATATGCTTTGGTGGAATAACAAACCTCCCTGTTCGGGAAGCGTGGAATGGTTTAGCACGCTTCCACGAAAGGAGAGAGGATATTACTTAATTTCAAATGACAAAATCTTTGTAATCAGTCTGGTTTCCATTCTTCCACGTAAGACTTCATCAACGACCATACTTTGATTGCCATATTCATCTTTCATAAGTCGTAGGGAACGCTTCGTTATGTACCCTCTGTAATGATGTAGAATCTGGTTAATCGCTTCGGTATCGCCATCTGTTGCCTTTACAATGAGAGGAAAGGGAATCATAGGATATTGTGTTTTCATTCTTCAAATTCCTCCATAAACTTTTTAATTAAGGCTAGTCCACTGGTTCTATGCCGATAGACAGTAGAACGGTTCAATTTCAACAGGTCTGCAATTTCTGAATCGCTCATGTCCATAAAGTAAAACAGCAGTAGAATTTCACGTTTCTTGTCTGGCAACTCACGTAATGCTTCACTCAACAAATCATTTTCAACGCCTACTGATAACCCATTGAGTGTAAAAATCTGAAAGTCAGTTGAATAGTTATCTGTTGTCGCAAACTGGCTAACAAGATAATCGCCAACATCCGAAAAGGACACCTCACGCTTTGCAATCCTTGAAAGATAAAGCATATAATTCTTTCGCTCGTCTTCCATAGCACGTTTACAGATATAGTCAAACTGATTTTCTATTGTGGTCTGAAAAGAAGATGGTTTCATGTTTCTCACCCCCTTTCTGTCTAGGAAAGGAAGTGAGCCTTGCTCGTTTATCTCCTTTCACTCTTAGTCCCAATGTGAAAGGGGGATTTGTTGCATTACTGATAAATAAACTTTGTAAAAAAGTTCTGAATAGCCAAAAAAGCATATAAACAGATTTATTTCTCTGTTTACATGCTTCTGATATTCTATCTATATGATTTATAAAACCACATTGGTGGACGTACTTATCTATTGCAGATAGACGACTTTTTTTGACAAGAACCCAATGTAAGGAAATTTATTGTATATGATGTACTTCATGGCGACGTTGACCTCCAACAAACCGCCATTTGGAAGTAATATACAATATTTTAACAGCGTAAATAGCACTACCATATAACGGTTTTTTTTATTGGCGTTTAGTAGTGCTTTTTATTAAATATAAACCTATAAACCATATAACACGTTTTTCTATACCTGTTTTTAATTCAGTAGGAACAATAAAATGTATAGAGGTGGTCTACTATGCGTAAAAAAGAAGATAAATATGATTTTAGAGCCTTTGGTTTAGCCATTAAAGAAGCTCGATTGAAACGAGGTTTAACTCGTGAACAAGTGGGAGCATTGATTGAAATTGACCCACGGTACTTAACTAATATTGAAAATAAAGGGCAACACCCCAGCATACAAGTTCTTTATGACCTTGTATCGTTACTTCATGTTTCCGTTGATGAATTTTTCTTACCTGGGGTCCCGAGCGCTTAGTGGGAATTTGTATCGATAAGGGGTACAAATTCCCACTAAACCAATGTTTCAAGGCCTATTTATTTTTTATATTCAATTCTCTTAAGTGTTTAGGAATAGATAACAAGTCAAATTTATACTCTCCAAGAAAAGTGATATGCTCCCAATTAATAGGAGATACATGCTTCATATACTTAGTTACTTCGGGATCTATTTTGACGAGATAATTATAAGCTGCTTGTAAGTAGACGGCGTTCCATATACTTATTGCATTTATTAACACATTAAGCGCACTAGCACTTTGAAGTTGTCGGCGAATATCGCGCTCCATAAATTTTCCGCGTCGCCCAAAAAATAGTTCTCTAGCTAAAGCATTAATCGCTTCTGTCTTATTTAGTCCATGAGTGATCCTTCGCCGTAGCTCACTATCTGTAATATAATCTATCATAAAAATGCTCTTTTCAATGCGACCTAGTTCTCTCAGTGCAAGAGCTACTCTATTCTTACGTGCGTATGAGCCTAGCTTTCCTAATAGTAAA
Source organism: Streptococcus sp. CL5.50 (assembly GCF_049738015.1). Classification (NCBI taxonomy): domain Bacteria; kingdom Bacillati; phylum Bacillota; class Bacilli; order Lactobacillales; family Streptococcaceae; genus Streptococcus; species Streptococcus sp. CL5.50. The sequence goes on along the minus strand of NZ_JBKOTR010000008.1, from coordinate 65,071 downwards.
GAACTAGATACTTTTCCTGTTTGAATCGAATAGGCGATTCGTTTAATTTCATCATAGTTTTCTTCAATAATTTTTACATTGATTTTTCCGCTTATATCTTCTGATAAGTTAGGGTAGTAGGAAGGTGATTTGATAGAAAATAATTGTGATTTTTTTATATTTCTGATGCGAGGTTCAAAATCAAAGCCTAGTAATGCGGTCATTCCAAACACCTGATCAGAATACCCATTTGTATCAGTAAAATGTTCCTCAATATCTAGATCTGTTTCATGATAAAGTAGGCCATCAAGGGTATGAGTAGCTTCCCTTGTATTAGTTGAAGCAACCTCGATATGATGAGTCGTATGCCTATCATTTATTGATCGAATCATTGTAGCTCCTTTTTCCATACTTTTGTAATGTGGATTAACATCGGATTTTAGAGCTGAGACGCCCACTGGGACGCGCATTCCGTCTGAAGCAGTGGTTTTTCCTTCACCCCAAAAGTCTGCAACAGGAAGCTTTAACTGATAATTAACCAAAACAGATTGAGCACGAGTCAGAGCTTCTTTATAAAAGCGCCATTGTTTGGCATTGGCTAACTGAGAATAAGAAATTCCAGGAGTTGATTGGGCCATTTTTTCAAGACCAATATTCATCCCTAAACCCAGCAAAGCAGCAAAAATAATTTTTCTTTCTTGTTCACTCGGCGGTTTCCCTGTAGAATCATGACTAAATTCTTGTGAAAAGTTGGTCCAACTGTCCACCTCAATTAAAAGATCACTAAGCCTTATCTTAGGAATTATTGAATAAAGTTTTTTTCTATATATTTCTGCTTCGCTAGGTGTAACTTTTTCCAACTTTTTAAGGTTTGCTCTTGAAATTCTCTTATCAACTGTCGAATAAAATTGAAGCTGTAAATCTAAAATTATTTCCCGATCCTTTAAATAGTCCTCAAACGTGTCTGGAATAGTTTCTGAATCAATACAAGCAGATAAATCAACTAAGTAATCATCAATATTTCGATGGATCATACTTCCTTCAACTGAAATATCTCCTGATCGAATATTGTTCTTTAGCTCGGTGAAAGCTACTAACTCATAGTAAGACCGATCTATTTTCCCCTCTTCTGGCCGAACAAGGCTTTTCCATTTTTTACTCACAAAATCAGTAGAAGTATCTGCCGGTATTTTTCTTTTACCACTATTGTGTAAATCAGTTAGTTGAGTTAGGGCCATGAGGACTGGATTTGCTGCCGGAGTTGCTTTGAACGAAAGGGTCCTCAATAACATTGGCGTGTATCTTCGGAGGTAATTAGCTTTATTTCGAACCATTTCTAAATAGCCATGATTTTTATTACCTGTAATTTTTTTAGCTTCTTCTCCATCTTGTACTAAATCTTCCCAAGGCATGATTCGTTCAATTTCGTCAAAAGGATTACTATCATTATCTTTTGCAAAGTGAAGAGCATCAATTAAAGAAGCATAATGTTCCAATTTTTTAGTAGCCAATTTTCCTTTTTCTTTTAACTGTTCTTGTGAATCACGTGTCCCTTTGCGTTTAATACTTGCTAAAATGCGGTCATTAATCTCAATCAGTTGATCGATCAGATATTGATGATGATTGACTAAAAAAGCAATAAGTAAAGAGTATCTTTTTTCAAGCTCAAAACGGGAGAAGTCATATGCATCATAATTTTCCCCTAGTCTAGCTAGCTGAAGAAACCTGTTCCGATTAATATGGGAGACATTAATTGTCCCGAGTCCCATGGAAGCAATCACTTCCACTTTTTTACAAATACTCATAAAGCTTTCTGGATTTGCCTTACCTGGAATGTCTTTTAGCCAAGCGAGTTTAGTTATTTTCGTCTCTTCATAAATTTGAAACAAACTCTCTAGTTTTTCAATTTGTATATCTGTTAATGAACAGAGTAATATTGAAAATAAGTTGTTTTCTGCTTTATCTCGACAGCGGCTTATAATGTCTTCAAGTGTAGCTATAGATGGAAAAATAATTCTTTTTCGAGTTAAGAAATCAATTGTTTTTTTCATTAGATAGATAGAGTCATCATTTTCTAAAGCTAGTTCAATTAAATATTCTATTAACTGTTTTTGTGTATTAGCACTACCGAATCGATGATAGTTGAATACTTCTAAGATCTCGTTGAAGTGATTTGCACGTGTATTTCTATGATCATATGAATTTAAATCAATTGCATCAAGATGGAGCTGTCGACTCACATAAGAAGTTAGTCTGGTTGATTTAATCGGCCAATTACTTAAAGAACACCCAGGATACCGGGCCAAACAAAGTTGTATCGCAAATCCTAGTTTATTGACCTTTCCACGGTGTTGATTAATAACCTCCAGATCATAATCAGAAAAACTAAAATACGCTTTAAAATCCTCTTCTGATAAGTGGTCTACAGAAAGAAGTTGTTCACGCTGTGAAGTAGTTAAAATTCTTTTCATAGCCATATCTTAAGCATTCCTTTTATTGAGGTAACGGTAAAAGGTTGTTTTGCTTAATTTAGAGGCATCAAGAATTTGACGAATAGAATACTCTTTGCTGTCATACATTTTTAAAGCTAAATCAATTGATAGCTTACCTTTACTTGGACGGCCCCCTTTTTTTCCTCGGACTCTGGCTGCCTTAAGACCAGAGTTAGTTCGTTCAATAATAATATCCCGTTCCAGTTCTGCTAAACTAGCCATAACTCGGAAAAAGAATCTTCCCATAGACGTTGAAGTATCTACGTTATCTTGAATAGATATAAAATTGACACTAAGTTCTTCAAATAATTCAGAAAGTTCAATCAAATGTTTAGTTGATCGTGAAATTCGATCTAACTTGTAAATGACAACAGAATCTCCTTCACGTAGTAGGTTGATCATTTCTTCTAATTGCGGTCGGTCTTTTTTCGCACCAGTTACTTTTTCTTGAAATAATTTATCAATTCCATAATGAGTAAGTGCATCAATTTGTAAACTAAGATTTTGATCATCCGTACTCACTCGAGCATAGCCAAAAATCATAAAAAAACCTCCTTAATTTTATAATTTAAATGTACCATAACTCATTAAGTATAACTATATAGGAACTATGAAAAAGGAACGGATTTTGGTACTTGATTTACTTAAAAAACATTTAGAAAAAGCAGGAAAATGAAAAGGTACCATAAACGGTCGTTTATGGTACCATTCAAATTTATCCTTATTGTACAAAATAACAGCGAAATTTTTAAATCTATTCCTTATCGATACAAATTCCCCGTAGGCGCTAGGGACCTCTTTAGCTCCTTGGAAGCTGTCAGTAGTATACCTAATAATTTATCTACATTCCCTTTAGTAACGTGTAACTTTCCAAATTTACAAAAGCGACTCATAGAATTATTTCCTCCCGTTAAATAATAGATAACTATTAAAAATAGACAATACTTGCTCATAAGTAACGGTACTTAAATTGTTTACTTTGGCGTGTTTCATTGCTTGATGAAACTGATTTTTAGTAAACAGTTGACGATATTCTCGATTGACCCATTTTGAAACAAAGTACGTATATAGCTTCCAATATTTATCTGGAACATCTGTGGTATGGCGGGTAAGTTTTATTAAGACACTGTTTACTTTTGGTTTAGGATGAAAGCATTCCGCTGGCAGCTTAAGCAATTGCTGAATCGAGACTTGAGTGTGCAAGAGCAACCCTAGTGTTCGGTGAATATCCAAGGTACGCTTGTAGAATCCTTCTTCAACAATCAGATAGATGTCAGACGCACGGCTTTCAAAAACCACTTTTTTAATAATTTGTGTGCTTAAATGGTAAGGAATATTCCCAACAATTTTATACCTCTGTTTGTTAGGGAATTGAAACTGTAGAATATCTTGGTGAATTAAAGTGACACGAGTATTCAGTTTTAATTTTTCTGACGATAAGTTGAATAGATGACTGTCTAATTCAATAGACGTTACCTGTTTACTTATTTTAGCCAGTTTCGTCGTTAAATGCCCTTTACCTGTTCCAATTTCGTAAACGGTATCGGTTTCTTTTAAATTCAATTGTTTTATTATTTGGTTGAGTACTTTTTCACTCGTTAAAAAGTTTTGAGAATATTTTATATTTTTTTTCATGTAATCACTCCTGAAGTGATTACATCTATAAACAAATACAGAAGTTAAACGATTTGTTTGTAATTTTAGTTATCTGTTTAAAAAGTCATAAGATTAGTCACTGGTAGGAATTAATCTAACGTATTTATTTATCTGTGTAATCACTGTTTTTAGTCTGTTTCAAAACAGTAGATGTTTTATCTACATTACGCATTTGGAATACCAACATGACGAATCCCTCCTTCTTAATTACAAATTTTTAGCATCTAATTTAACTTCAATTCCTATTATACAAAATTTTAAGATAATGCACAATCAACACACTCTTAAGTTTGCTTCTAAGTCTTATTTCCATAACTTTAGGGTTAACCATACGCAAGACCAATCACTCTCGGACAATACTCATGATTTTAATGATAAAATCCATGTTAAACCCATAGATAAGAAATACACCTGCAATAACCGTTACCTGTTTGTGCCAATTTAAAAATGCACCACTTTTTTATAATTAAAACGGTTGAAAACTGTACCACTAATAACTCACAATAGAGAGATGTCACCGTCAAGTTAAATGTACAAAATAACAGCGAAATTTTTAAATCTATTTCTTATCGATACAAATTCCTCGTAGGCGCTCGGGACCCCTACCTGCTAATAACTTGGTAAAAAGCACCCGACGATTACAGATAGAGAAATACATGGATAGCTTTACAGACAAAGAACTATCCTTAATGGAATCTTTAGCCAGCGGTATCAACGAAGCAAGAAACATCGAAGACTAATTAAAAGAATCCATACATAACGGAAAGAGCCGATAAAATGAGATTGTATTAATCTCATTTTATCGGCTCTGCGTCTTTGCGTCTGGCTCTGTAATCACAGTTACTTTGAACTGCTTTATTTCAATTAAATTTTCTTGTCTGCATTTCGGACAATAGAGGGGGAATTTTTTTAATTCAGTATCTTCCCTTATCTTTAATCGTGTTTTATTTCCACATACAGGACACAATATCCACTTGTAGTTTATAATAACTATCTCCTCCTTTACACTTTAATTCAAATCTTTATTAAAAAATATTTCATCTTATTTAACAAGAAACCATATTTATATAACAACATAAAATACACTAAGTTATTTTATTGAACATATATCGTACTTTATCTATCCGACTATTTGGACGACGGGGCTGGCAAACAGGTTCACCGGTAGTAACATGGTACCCTTTTAACTCTGTTAAACAAACACTACGTCCATTTGTAAAGAAAGTTAAATCACTACGATATTCTTGAATACACCGAGCAGGGATTTCTCCACTAAGAATGACCTCATTATTTTTCAATTGAGTGTCTACGATGTTCGCACAATATTTAGGAGCATCGTTGTATGCTCGTGAAAGATATTCCTGTGGCGCATAAATTTTAAAACTAAGATATGGCTCTAACAATTCTGTTCCAGCTTTTTTTAAGACTTGTTCCAATACAATAGGAGCAAGCATCCGAAAATCTGCTGGGGTACTAACAGGGCTATAGTATAAGCCATACTTAAAACAGATTTTACAGTCCGTCACATTCCAACCATACAATCCTTGTTCACAGCCATAGCGTATCCCCTCCATAACTGCATTTTGAAACGATTGATTTAAGTATCCAAGAGAAACCGAGCTCTCATACTGTACTCCGCTCCCTAATGGAAGCTGTGCTACAGATAGACCAATGGAAGCCCAGAAAGGATTCGGTGGAACTTCGATGTGAATGGTATACTCTGCTTTTTTTAACGGTCTTTCCATATAAATGACTGTAGGCTCTTTTATTTCTATCTCCACATGATACTTTTCTTGCAGCAGAGCACAAGTCACTTCCATTTGTACTTTCCCTAAGAAAGAAAGTATGATTTCATGTGTCGCAGAATCCACATAATATCGCAGAAGCGGGTCACTGTCGGAGATTTCTAAAAGTGCATCAAGTAACATTTCCCTTTGTTGAGGTTTGCTCGGTTCAACAGTCGTTTGCAGCAGAGGGAGGGGATTTTCAATTCTCTCTCTCTGTGGCAATAGCTTTGTATCTCCAAGAACACTATTTAACTTCAAAAACTCATTCTGCAAAATAACAATTTCCCCGGAATAAGCCTTATCGATTTTACATAATTCACCATTTATTGAAGTATACATTTCTGTAATTTTTATTTTTTCCTTTTCCGATATTCTAACCGAATCTCGCAAATGCAGTACGCCACTATAAAGACGTATATATGCAAGACGCTGTCTTTTTTCCGAATACTCAATTTTGAAAACTTTTCCGCAAAGTTCAGACTGACCTCGATGTGTTGATGAATAAAATTTATTCGTAATCACTTCTATAAGGTTATCAATCCCTATATTGTTTTTTGCACTTCCGTGATAAACAGGGAACAGGGAACAATTATGAAATCTTATGCTTTCCTCTTGTTCGAGTTCCAATGCTTCTAATGATTTACCGGACATATATTTCTCTAAAAGGTCATCGTTTCCCTCTATTACCGTATCCCATTGTTCAGATTCGGTAAAGTTCGTCACACACATATTAGGATACAGTTCTACCTTCTGTTTGATTACAATTTCGGCAGAAAGTTTCTCTTTAATATCCTGATAAACCGTTGATAAATCAATTCCATTTTGGTCAATCTTATTGATAAAAAAGATTGTGGGAATCCCCATTTTCCTAAGTGCATGAAATAATATACGAGTTTGTGCTTGTACGCCATCTTTTGCAGAAATCAGTAGAATTGCCCCATCTAAAACTGATAATGAACGATATACTTCTGCTAAGAAATCCATATGTCCTGGCGTGTCTATGATGTTCACCTTCGTATTTTCCCACTGAAAAGAGGTTATTCCTGTCTGAATTGTAATTCCTCTCTGACGTTCTAAAAGCGTATTATCCGTCCTCGTTGTACCTTTGTCCACGCTTCCTAATTCTGTAATCGCTCCACTGTTATATAATAAGCTTTCTGTTAAGGTAGTTTTTCCTGCATCAACATGAGCTAAAACTCCAATATTAATAATTTTCATGTGATTTTCCTCCATTCAAAAACCCAAAAGGGCATAAAAATCCCAGTGATAAATACTTTTATCACTGGGATTTTTATGCATAACCATAGGTATACAAAGCATACAGATATTCTCTGGATACTTTAGAATCACATGATAAAGGTATTCTTAAACTGGGTACAAAAAACTAAGCCCTCCTAAAAAAGGACATCTAATTATTTGTTCCCGCTATCAAATTGACAGTTTATTTAAGAATACCTTGCCGCATATTTATTAACTCCTTTTAAATAGTCACTTAAATTATAGCACGTAAGAGCATATTTGTAAAGGAATCTCCAATTTTTTATCAAAAAGAGTACATGATTACAAAGTATCTGTAATCATGTACCAATATTTGTTATTTTACAATCTTCCAATTACTCCCGTTCTTTTCAAGTACCAAATCAAATTGAGATACCTGCGTTGCTTTGGTCTGCTGGTCGATATACTCCACTGTCAGCGATACCGTGACTTGATTATCCTTACGATTGTGAATAGGATTTACCAGTTCTTGAAAGATGTACTCTTTTCCGATTGGTTTTAATATCCCGTCATTCACATAGTAGGAAAGTTCACTGGCTGTCGCTGTAGGATAGAGCTTGAAGAACGTCGTTAAAAACTCATTGATTTCATTGGTTGTAATGGAATCAACCGTCCCCTCACTTTCAATGGCTTTTGGTTTATAACTTGATTTCTTAGGTATGTTGGTAATGGTCGGATTCTTAACCAGTACCATATTTCCAGAACCATCTACATAGACACTCACTATATAAGCAGAGTGGACGGTCTTTGTATTTTCTCCCTCTGTAATGAGCTGGTCTACACTGTAGGTTACATTAAACTCATTGTCGCCAGTTGGCTCTACCGTCCATATCTGAAATCCTCTTACAGAAGACGATACAGGAATATCTTTGCGTACTGTATCAACATTGAGAGCTTGAAGTTCATCTGTCAGATAGCCTTTTAGACTTTCCATTCGATTATCAATGGACTTATCGGATTGCTCCCATGAATAGTAGACTTTCGCAAAGTTCTCTACAAAATTTTCTACATGATGAGTATCAACGTATTCCTTTTCTATGATAGTTGTTTCGTGAATAGTATGAGTATCTATAGCTGTAAAGTGCTTGAATATCGCAAAGCTGAAACTAAGCCCTAAAAGTACCCACAAGGCAATCACAACCTTTTTATGAGGATTGACCTTATAGACACGAGGTTTCTTTTCCTTTGGTATCTGTTTTTCTTTATTCTGATTTTTTCTAAATTTCATCATTAAATCTTCCTTTCTCATTGTTTGATTCGTCCTGCTCCCACTAAATGCTGTTGCCAGTAGGGGCTTGTTAAGTCGGCATAACCGATTGGGTCGCCTGCATGAAACATACGGTCTTGATAAAGACTACCTTGCAGGAGCTAACATTGCTGCCTTTGAAAATGTAGCAAACGCTATGATTGCACAAGGTATTGTTTAAGATTCATTTGCTTAATCCTCAATCACTCTGATTGGGGATTTTTACATTGGGTTCAAAAAAAGCTCACCATTAACAGTGAGTTTTAACATCAGAATTTATTTTACTTTCATTAGGGCAGATGACAAACATTCAACAATTTCATCAACTGTTTCATCTATGTTTATAGTTCCTTCATCATTCAACATCATTGGAATAAGATAAGAAAAACTCAATGCTAATATGTAACGAACAATTCTTTCATTTGACCAATTTAGAATAAGTCCTTTTTCTTTAAATTGATTCAAAACGGGGCTAATTGGTTCTATTATAGATTGAACAATAATATTTCCTAACTGGATAGAAAGATTTTTATCAATAAAAGAACGCCCCAAGAGAATTTTAACATGCATTTGATTCTCCTGAATGAAAAAGAGCCTATCTTTAACAATACTTTTTAAAAAGAAGGGAAAAGTTTCTTGATCTACTGTGAATTTTTTTTCTGAGAAATCCGCAATCACTTCTGGAATAACCTGTTCTAGAAAAGTAGATAAAATGGCTTCTAAAATACCTTCCTTTGTTTTAAAGTAACTAAAAACAGTTCCTTCTGACACTCCAGCGCGTTCGGCAATAAGGCTGGACGTTGTATTTTCAAATCCAATTTCTGAGAATAATTTTAAGCTTGATAATAATACTCGACGTTGTTTCAAGCTCAAGTTGCTAACTTCTAACGTCTGAGCATACTTTTGTTCTAAACTTTCCATCGCTAGCACCTCTCTTCTACTCTCTTACTTTTACGACTTTTTTGCCTCGACTGTGTCCCATTTTCAGACTACGATAGGCTTCTCTAACTGACTTTAGAGAAAAGTCATACACTTGATCAATTTTCAGCTGAACCTTCCCGTCTGAGACCATTTCAGCTAAAGTGCTAAAATCATCATATGTGGAATGTCTCGGACCAGTAAACTGAGCACCTTTTATCATAACATAGGGCGAAGGTACTAATGTCCCAATAGCTGTCCCTTTCAAGCCTAAACTAAAAGCCAATCTAACATAATCAGATCCATAACAATCCAAAAATTTTGTAATAGGCGTTGGACTAGCTGATAGAAGAGCCTTCTTGATATTCTCTTCGTAACTTACTGGTATGGCACCTAAAGACTTCAGATACTCTGCATTTTTCTTACTTGCTATTCCAATCACTGTCGCCCCCTTAGCAACTGCATACTGTACTGCAATACTTCCAATACCTCCTGCTGCAGCTGAAATAACAACAGTATCTCTTGAATTTAAACCGATTCTTCTAAAAGCCCCACCCACAGTTAGAGCAGCTACTCCCATAGTAGCTGCGTGAGTCATGTCGATCATCTCTGGTTTGAATACAATTTCCGATTCATTGACACAAATTTCTGTTGCTAAAGCTCCCCTCTTAGTTCCCAAACCAGGATCGCTAATCATTGTTCCAAACACCTTATCTCCTACTGAAAACCTAGTTACTTCATTTCCAACTTCTGTAATAACTCCAGAAAAATCTCTCCCCACACCTCTTGGAAATAGAGATGATTTGGATTCAAACCAACGACTTGGTTTCCTTAATTTCGTTATAAAAGATAGAAATCGAAGGGGTTTCGCTCCCTCAAAAGTTTTATAATCAATAGGATTTAAACCAACAGCATGAACTTCTACTCTCACTTGATTTACATCCAAGGCTGTAGAGTCTATCTGCAGCAAATCCAAGTCCTCTTCGTTACCGAAACGACTGTACTCTATTGCTTCAACAACCATTTTCTTTACTCCTTAATTTCACAAAAATTGAGTGAGCACTCATTTTTATAAATTATACTCTTAATTTGTAAGAAAATCAATATTATCGTTTGATAACGATTTATGACATGATACAAATATCCATCATTTCGATTTACCAATATGATTCTTTCAATCTAACTCTCCTCACTTTTAAAGATTCCTTTCCCCCTTTTTGCCCCATGACAGATAAAAAGAAAAACCGCTAGTCCTAAGAATAGCGGTTTAATCATGTTTTTAAGCTACTAATGTAGTTGCTCTATTATTTAAGAGTAACTGAAGCTCCAGCTTCTTCCAATTTAGCTTTGATTTCTTCAGCTTCTGCAGTTGCAACGCCTTCTTTAACAAGTGCTGGTGCACCGTCAACAAGTTCTTTAGCTTCTTTAAGACCAAGACCTGTGATTTCACGTACAACTTTGATAACGCCAACTTTTTTGTCGCCTGCAGATGTCAATTCAACGTCGAATGAATCTTTAGCAGCACCAGCGTCAGCAGCACCAGCTGCAGCAACAGCTACAGGAGCAGCTGCAGTTACACCAAATTCTTCTTCGATAGCTTTTACAAGGTCGTTCAATTCAAGGATTGAAGCTTCTTTAATTTCAGCAATAATGTTTTCAATGTTCAATGCCATTGTTATTTCCTCCAAATATGTTTTAAATTTATAATAGATTTTCGTAGCTAGGCTACGCTGCGTAGCTTAAGATTAAGCTGCGTCTTCTTTGTTGTCTGCAACCGCTTTGACTGCAAGAGCAACGTTGCGCACTGGCGCTTGAAGTACAGAAAGGAGCATAGAAAGAAGTCCTTCGCGGTTTGGAAGAGTTGCAAGTGCAAGAATCTCTTCTTTAGATGCGACAGCGCCTTCGATTGCACCACCTTTGATTTCAAGTGCTTCAGCGTTTTTAGAAAAGTCGTTCAAGATTTTCGCTGGTGCGATAACATCTTCGTTAGAAAATGCTACTGCAGATGGTCCAACAAATACAGATGCAAGGTCTTCAAGACCAGCTTTTTCAGCTGCACGACGCAAGATTGAGTTTTTAATCACTTTGTACTCAACTTCGCTTCCACGAAGCTCACGACGAAGAACTGTATCTTGCTCAACTGTCAAACCACGAGCGTCTACAACGACGATAGATGCAGCAGCTTTCATTTTTTCAGCTACTACGTCAACTAGTTCCGCTTTTTTAGCAATAATTGCTTCACTCATTAGTGTGTTCACCTCCGTTATTATTTTGCTTGGGGAATTTTTCCAAAAGAAAAACGCGCCCAAACCTAGACACGAAAGTACAATACGCTTCTTTTTACATGATACGTTTTGTCCTCGGTAGGATCCTTATGAGTCGAGCTCCCCTACTGTCTTAGGCAGTTTTTTCAAACCGTATATAAGTATAGCATAGTCAAAAAAAGAATGCAAGATTTTTGCAAACTTTTTTTAAAAATTTTTTCGTGATTTTTCTTTTAAAGTTCTACTGTTAGGACTTGACCTTGCTTGACAACTTGTTGTCCGGCGATATAGACATCATCAACATCACTGGATTTAACAGCATAAACCAGGTGAGAGAGCATATTTTCTTGGGGTTGAAGATGGATTTTCCCTTGTGGTTGGATGACCAGAAAATCTGCTTGCTTGCCAACTTCCAGACTTCCTATCTGTTCGTCCATTCCAAGAACCTTAGCACCTTCTATCGTTAGAACTTTGAGGGCTGTTTCGATTGGAAACTGATTGGCATCTCCACTCTTCATTTTCTGTAAGAGAGCTGCTGTTCGTCCTTCCTCAAACATATCAAGATTGTTGTTGGAAGCAACTGAATCAGTCGCAATTCCGACTGCTACTCCTGCTTTTTGCAGTTGGATGATGGGAGCAATCCCTGATGCCAATTTGAGGTTACTAATAGGATTATGCGCAACAGCTACTTGAGAAGTTGCTAAGCGTTCAATTTCTCGCTCGTTTAATTCGACCCCGTGAGCAAAGACAGACGGATGCTCTAAGTAACCCAGTTCTTCTAGAAAGGTGAGGGGGCGTTTGCCGTATCGTTTTAGGATAATTCCTGATTCCTCCTTGGTCTCCGCCACATGGATATGGATGGGAATATTCAGCTCTTTTGCCATATCTAGACTCTCTTCCAGCAAGTCTCTACTACAGCTGTAGGGAGAATGTGGTGCCACCATCACCTTGAAATTTGGATCTTCATATCCTATGATTGTTTCGATAATAGCTCGTGTTCTGCTTATAGTCTCAGCAGTTGTTTCTGTATCTGAAGAAAAGAGGGTCGGTGAGAAATAACAACGCATCTTGGAAGCCTTGACTGCCTGATAAATCTGCTCAATCTCCACTCCATTGGGATTATACATATCGTTAAAGGTTGTTGTTCCTGACTGGAGCATTTCTGTCAGCGCTTCTTTGACCGCCTTGGTAGTCATATCTGGTGTAAACTCAGCTTCTGCTGGCCAGATATAGTCATTGAGCCATTCATGGAGATTGCTATCATCTCGAATCCCTCTCAAGCCTGTCATAGCAGAATGGGTATGGCAATTGACCAAACCAGGCATGATCCAGGCTCCCTGATAGTCTATAATCTGCTCAGCTTGCTCTAAAATCTCTGACTTCTCTTGACCAACATAGACGATTTGAGAATCCTTAACAGCTAAGATTCCATTTAGATAAACATGGAAATCTTTGTCACAAGTCACGATATTTACATGCTGAAAGACTTTCATTATAGGCTCCTTTTCTAAAATACAATTTAAAGTGAATAATTTTTCTAGCTATTGTAACAAAAAAGTCACCCTAAGGCAACTTTTTTTGTCCATAAGATTTTAAAGTAGAAATGATTAGTCAGAGCTAAAAGCTGCAGCTTGCTGCATTTGGTAATACTTGCCCTTTCTAGCCATGAGTTCCTGATGATTACCATGCTCAACAATATCACCATCAACCAAGACAAGAATCAAATCCGCATCTTGAATGGTTGACAAGCGGTGGGCGATGATAAAACTTGTACGTCCCTTCATGAGCTTGGCAAAGGCATCCTGAACCAATACTTCTGTCCGTGTATCGATAGAAGAAGTCGCCTCGTCTAAGATAAGAATCTTTGGAATAGCCAGAAAGACACGCGCAATGGTCAAAAGTTGAGCCTGACCGACAGAGAGAGATTCTCCTGCATTTTCCAACTTGGTATCGTATCCCTGCGGCAACTGTTGGATGAAAAAGTCTGCATTGGCTGCTTTGGCAGCAGCAATCACCTGCTCCCTACTGGCATCAGGATTTCCAAAAGCAATATTGTCATGAATGCTCCCTTGCTTGAGCCAGGTTTCTTGAAGCACCATTCCAAACTGCTGGCGTAAAGAGGCACGACTATAGTCATAAATGGATCGTCCGTCTAGCAAGATATCTCCCGAGTTAATGGGATAAAAACACATAAGAAGATTGATAAGGGTTGATTTTCCAGCACCAGTCGGACCAACAATAGCTACCTTGCTGCCAGCTGGAATATCAATAGATAAATCCTTAATCAAAATCTTTTCAGGATGGTAGCCAAAAGAAACATGCTTAAAGGAAATAGCCCCCTTAACCTGGTCACTGGTCAAAACTTCCTTGCCTGTTTCAGCCACTTCAGGACTTTCTAAGATAGCATAGATGCGCTCTGCACAAGCTAACGCACTTTGTAACTCAGCTAGAACTGAAGAAATATCGTTAAAGGGCTTGGTGTACTGTTGGACATAATTCAAAAAAGTCACTAAACGCCCAATGGTCAAGGTGGACCCCATCATGATACGATAAGCTCCTACTCCAGCTAAAAGCGCATAAATGAGTGCATTGACAAAGCGAGTCGAAGGATTAACCGTTGAAGAATAAAAGATGGCAGACTGAGAATAGCCTGCGTAGTTGGCATTCGCCTCATGCAATCTTTTCATAAACTCTTCCTGAGCATTGAAGGACTGGATAATCGTCTGCTGGCTAAGCGATTCTTCAATCAACTGAGTCTGAATGCCTCTCGTCTCTGTTTGCTTCTGGAAGAGATGATAAGAGCGTTTGGCAATAAAGCGTGAAATCACCATGGACAGTGGTGTCAGCAACAAGACCAAGAGGGTCATGAGGAGGTGAATTTGAAGCATGGCTAGAATACTTACCAAAATCATCAAAACACCAATGAAAAATTGGTTAAAAATCATGGTCAAACCAGCTGCCAACTGTTCTATGTCCGTGGTTACACGACTGACCATCTCGCCACCGCCTTGCCGATCCACAAAGGCAATCGGTAGCCGATGGAGCTTATGGATGATTCGCTCTCGCAAGTCTCTGGTATAAGAGAAGATTAGACGATTATAAAGAAGAGGATTGGCCCATTGTACCAGAGTATTTCCTATGACTACCAAGAGCATCTGGAGAAAAATTTGCCAAAAAACTGGTGAAGATCCAGCCACTAGGACTTGATCTATAACCTGCCCAATCAGGATAGGTAAATAAATTGATAAGCCAACTTGGGCAATAGTTCCTAGAAAGGCTAGAAAAAGAAGGAACGGATGACTTGCTAAATCTTTTGCCAAACGTTTGAGCGTCTGGTTTGCAGTTTGTCGTCTCATGCTAGTCCTCCTTTCCATGTTGGGATGCATTGATTTCACGATAGACTTGGCTAGTCTTCATCAAGTCCTCGTGCTTGCCGATAGCTAGGAGCTCACCTTTTTCCAAGAGGAGAATCTGGTCAGCCATCTGTAGTGTCGAAGTCCGTTGAGAAATCAAGATTAAGCTTGTATTTGGCAAATTTTCTCGAATAGCTTTCAAGAGCTTGGACTCGGTGATGGTGTCAAGGGCCGAGGTCGCATCATCTAGGATAAGGAACGGAGCTTGGCGCAAGACTGCACGCGCGATAGACAGCCTTTGTTTTTGTCCGCCTGAGAAATTTCGACCTCCTACCTCAACAGTTGCATCCAAGAGCCTTTCCTTTTCACTGACAAAATCCTTAGCTTGCGCAATTTCCAAGGCCTGCCAGAGTTCTTGGTCAGATACTTCTTGATTGAAACCCAAAGTCAAGTTGGAACGAATAGTTCCCTTAAAGAGTTCGACCTTTTGGGGCACATAGGCAATCCAAGACCGCCACTGCTCAAGATTAAGAGGACTACGTCCATTTCGATAAAGGTCAATGCTTCCCTTATCTGCTGGGTAAAGTCCAAGTAAGACTTGCACCAAGCTTGATTTACCAGAACCCGTTCCCCCAATGATACCAAGGATTTGCCCTTGCTTCATATCAAAGGAAATGCCTCTCAGAGAAGGCTGGGCCGCATCTGGATATGTAAAGGTCAGTTCTTGGACTTGTAAAACCTGATTGCTGGTAGCTTGCTTTTGTTCTAACTCTGAGTAGATATCCTCTGGAGCTTCAGCAAAGACTTCCTCGATTCTCTTGGCTGAGATATAGGACTGGTTAAGAGAATTGATCAGCATGGCGAGCTTAACCAATTCCACCAAAATTTGTAAGAGATAGTTGATAAGGGCAATCAGGGCACCCTGACTGAGTAAACCTCCTTGAATTGAAATATAGCCCTGCCAGATAATAACGAGGAGAGTTCCATTAACAATCAGATAAGTCAGAGGGGTTAATAAACTAGACCAGAAACCCGTCTTTTCTTGCAATCTAGCATAGACTTGGTTAAGGGTTTGAAAAATATGTAATTCTCGTTTTTCTTGTCCAAAAGCACGAATAACCCGCATGCCTTGTAATTGCTGGCGCGTTTCCTGAACCAACTGGTCCGTTTTCTTTCTGAGACTGCTGTAGAGAGGATTGACCAATCGAGAAAGACCTACAATGACGATGGTCAAAATGACAACCATGACCAAGAACCAGAAAGTCAGCTCAGACGAGATGCGATAGGCCATAAAAATGGCACCAAAAACAATAATAGGCGCTCGCAAAAAGAGACGCAGGAATTGATTGATACCAGTCTGAATCTGATAGGTGTCCGAAGTCAAGCGAGTTACCAAGCTAGAAGTTGTCAGACGATCTCTGCTATACTTGGGTAAGGAAAGAATATGACGATAAAGGTCGTCTGTCAGTTCTTTGGTAAAACCAACCGCTGCCTTGGCTGAGTAAAACTGGGCTACCAAGGCCACTAAAACGCCAATCACTGCAAAGATAAGGAGTAGGCCAATCTGCATCCATAGATGCCCTTGATCTCTCTGGGGCAAGGATTGGTCAACAATCCCTGCAATCACCATGGGAACCAGGAGCTCAAACACAGCTTCTAGTAGCTTGAACAAGGGTGCCAAAATCGATTCCTTGATGTAGGGTTTAAAGTAAGATAGTAAGTGTTTCATAAATCCCTTCTATTCTTATTCTGAAAATGAAGAAAGTGGGAAGTCCCACCCTCTGAATTTTATTTGTTTAAGTAAGGTAATAGATAGCCATATCCTGCTTCGTCCATCTCATCCTTGGATACAAAGCGTAAGGAAGCGGAATTGATACAGTAACGGAGGCCACCAAACTCACGCGGTCCATCTGTGAAAACATGACCCAAGTGAGCATTTCCTGAACGAGAACGAACTTCAATTCGCTCCATTCCATGGCTCAAGTCTTTGTAATAATGAATCAACTCCTTGGAAATCGGACGGCTAAAACTTGGCCAACCACAACCTGAGGCAAACTTATCCTTAGCAAAGAAGAGTGGCTCACCCGTCGTAATGTCTACATAAATGCCCTCTTCAAAGGTTTGATCATAGGCATTGGTAAATGGAGCCTCTGTGGCAGCTTCTTGGGTAACACGATAGGATTCTTCAGATAAACTGCCCTTTAACACCTCTTGACTAGGTTTTTCATAGCTTGCTGCATCAATCAATGGCTTATCAGCATCGGTCACATCGATATGACAGTAACCTGAAGGATTTTTCTTAAGATAGTCTTGGTGGTAGTCTTCAGCCAGAATGTAATGACGTAGTTTCTCCACTTCCACTGCAATCTTTCGACCCAGCATGCGCTCCTGCTCCTGCACCACAGTGTAGACAGTTGGCAAGTCTACTTCGTCCTGGTAATAAATCCCAGTTCGATATTGGCGACCACGGTCATTCCCTTGTTGATTGATGGATAAAGGGTCGATGACACGGAAATAATAAAGTAAAATCTCTCTGAGTGACACTGCCTTCTCATCGTAAATCACTTGAACCGTTTCTGCATGGTCTGTTTCCTTGAGCAACTGGTAATTGGTCGTTTCGAATTGACCATTAGCGTAGCCAACACTGGTTGTTAGCACTCCAGAAATTCGTGAAAAATATTCCTCTAGACCCCAAAAACAACCACCTGCTAGATAAATTTCTGCCATCTTTATTTCTCCTTTATCAAGTTTTTAACTAATACTCTTCGAAAATTAAATTCAAACCACGTCAGCTTCCATCTGCAGCCTCAAAACAGTGTTTTGAGCAGCCTGCGGCTAGCTTCCTAGTTTGCTCTTTGATTTTCATTGAGTATAAACTTCTTTTCAAAAAAAGGATAGGAAGCCCTCTGATCAAGAGTTTCCCCATCCTATCTTCTATTCTTTATTTTGCTTCGACACGGACACCTTGGGTATCAACTTTCAAGTCATGAAGTTTTCCTTTGAAAGGTTGCTTTTCCAATTCCGCCTTAATCGTTGGCATCTTGTCATGAGAAGCCAAAACCATAACTGTCGGCCCAGCACCAGAAAGGTAGGTTGCATAGGCACCATTTTCTTTGGCTACTTGCTTAATCGTTGCAAATTCTCTCACCAAGTCCTGACGATAGCGCTCGTGGAAGAGGTCGCCCTCGATTGCTTGCCCAGCGGTCACCATGTCTCCTGCCAACAAGGCTGCAACCGCCACATTGGCGATAGAACTAGCCGCAACAGCTTCCTTGTAAGACAATTTCTTAGGCAAGACGCCACGGCTGTCTCGAGTACGCAATTCATAGTTTGGAATGTAGGCTAGGAAATCACACTCTGGGAAGTCTGCTACGATAGCAGAAACTTGCCCTTCAACGGAACTTGCAATAACGAGATTACCATAAATGGCTGGAGCCACATTGTCAGGATGCCCTTCAATCTTTGTCGCTAACTGCAATTTTTCATGGTCTGTCAAGTTGAGCTTACCCAATTGATTGGCTAGTTCAATCCCAGCAACGATAACCGAGCTAGAAGAACCCAAACCACGCGCCAAGGGAACATCACTGGTCATTTTCAAACGTTTTGGTTGCAGGTCTGGTACAATTTGCAAAGCGATTTTGAGCAAGAGATTGCGCTCGTCATGTGGAATCCATTTGCCAATCTGGTGTTCAATCAGCCACTCATCTCGTTCTTCACAGACCTCTATTTGAAGATACTTGGTTACAGCTACACCGACCGAGTCAAAACCTGGCCCGATATTGGCACTGGTTGCAGGTACAATAATCTTCATCTTATTCTCCTAACACCTTGAAGGTATTCAAGAGGTCGAATTCTGAAACCTTCATCAATTCAGCTGAAACATTTTCAAGCTGGGCTTTATTGATCTTATGTGTAATAATCACAACACGCGCCTTGTCATCTTCTTTGCCATCTTGGAGGATTTGCTTGAAGGAAATATCTTGAGCGTTGAAAATCTCAGCCAATTTCAAGACTTGACCTTTTGAGTCTGGAGCCAAGATTGAGAAGTAGTAATTTGCTTTGACATCTTCTGGATTTGCCAAGACCAAGTCACGGCTATATTCGTTGAAATCTTTACCGATGGTTCCATCATTCAAGCGACGAACAATACGGACAATATCCGCCACAACACTTGTTGCAGTTGGTTTTTGACCAGCACCTGGTCCGTAGTACATAGACTCACCGATACCAATAGATTCTACAAAGACAGCGTTCATCACCCCATTCACACTAGCGAGTGGGTGCGCTTTAGGTAGGAAGGTTGGAGTTACTTCCGCAGCAATTCCTGAAGGAGTTTCCTCGATAGAACCAACCAATTTCACTACATAGCCAAGATCTTGGGCTACAGCTACGTCTTCTGGTGTGATGTTGCGGATTCCCTTGTGGGCTACATCGTCAAAGGCAACCTTCATACCAAAGGCAAATTGGCTCAAAATCACCATCTTGTATGCTGCATCAATCCCATCTACGTCATTTGTCGGGTCACTTTCTGCAAAACCAAGTCTTTGAGCTTCCGCAAGAGCATCATCGTAAGACCATCCTTCTTCCACCATTTTGGTCATCATGAAGTTAGAAGTTCCGTTAACCACACCAAGCACGCGAGTGATTTTATCAGAAGCCAATGAATTTGCTAGAGTGCGAAGAATTGGAATCCCACCAGCTACTGCTGCTTCATAGTAAAGTGCTACCTTGTTGGCTTTAGCGATTTCTAGCAATTCTGCGCCATGGACAGCCAAAAGGTCCTTGTTGGCAGTAACAACGTGTTTCCCAGCTTCCAAGGCACGAGTGATAAAGGTCTTAGCAGGCTCGATACGCCCCATCAATTCCACTACGATCGTAATGTCTTGGTCTGACAAAATATCATCCACATTGGTTACAAAGTTAAAGTCATTCCCTGCTGCAAGCAAGCGATTCTTTTCATCTTCATCCTTGACCAATACCTTAGCAACTTCAATCTCTGAATGTGCTGATTGTTTGATTTTTTCTCCATTTTCCTTTAGGAGGAAAGGCACACCACTTGCAACGGTACCAAATCCTAGTAAAGCAATTTTAACTGTCATGTTTGTCTCCTCGAAATTTTCTAATATAGCCATTATAACAGAATTTTGTGAAAATTCCTATTATAGTAATTCACTATTTCAGTATAAAAAGAAAAAACGAATCCCATGATTCGTCTTTCTTGATAGATGAAAATTGATTTTTAAAATTATGAACCAATCTTTTGCAAATTGAGCACTGCATCGTGATTCATCAAGACTTGACCATACTCTTGCAAAACTGAGCGACTGATGTCACTATCGTCCGCAAACTCGCGCATACGGGCCAACAGCCAAGCTGGATATGGACTTGGATGATTTTCAATATCCACTAGAATAGTCAAATAATAGCGCTCGTTCATCTTGTAGAGTTCAGAAGTTTCCATCTCAAAAGTCACTGTCTTGGCAAAAGCTACCAAGTCAGCCAACTTAGCAAAAGAAAGGATGTAGTAGATGTAAGGCTCTTTCTTGCTTTCAGCTTCTTGTTCAGCCTGCTCTTCCTCTTCTTCCTTGGCTTCAACTTGCTCTAGAGATTGAATGGCTTCGATATCATCTTTGGTTTTGTCCGCGATGCTTTTTTCTAAAGTTTTAATAAACTCATCTGGCGACATTTGAGCCAATTCTTCCATGTCTGGTAAATCTGATAAATCTTCAAAATCTAGATTTTGGTCAATCTTTGATTTGGTTACAAAAACATCAACCTTATCAGGTTTTGGAGTCACACGGAAGCTCAACATACCTGTATCCAAAAAGCTCTCAGGCATCTCTAACTCATCCAAGATGGCATAAAAGAACTCTTCTGTTTTTTCTTGAGGGACAAGAAAGTCAGCAATCTCCATGCCACGATCCATCAAATCCTCTAAAGACATCGTGATTTTTAAAGTTGTATCACTGATTTGTTTCATTTTCATTGCTAGTAACCTCATACTTTCAGTTCTATCTATTATACTAGATTTTTACGATTTTATCAAAAGAAGGCTCCTCTGCCGGGATAGATTTTCCATAGGGTAACTTCTGTAGAAGACTCTAATACTCTTCGAAAATCTCTTCAAACCACGTCAGCTTTATCTACAACCTCAAAGCAGTGCTTTGAGCAACCTGCGGCTAGCTTCCTAGTTTGCTTTTTGATTTTCATTGAGTATAAGAGAAAATTTCTGCAGACAAATAGAAAAAGCCTTCAAAATCGGCTCTTAGCCAACTTTGAAGACCTAATACATCAGAAAGCTTATAGTTTAAAGGTTGCTACACCGAGGATAGAACGATTTAAGTTTCTAAGAATTTGAAGACTTTGCTCAAATTTCTTATAACGAGTCACTCCGTACTCTTCAACAAGAAGGACTGTATCTCTTTCTAAAAGAGATGGCACATCTTGTAAATCGACAAAATGAATTCCTTTTAAAGACTCTTGATTTTGTTTCAATTTATCTAGAATAGCTTTGTTTGAGCTAACGATAGTCAATTCTTGTCCAGCATTTTTGTATGATAGAATATCTGCTAGATTAGCAATTGTTGTAATCTCTGTTACAAAATCAATTTGATATTGAGAAAAATCACCTGCTCTATTGATTGTTGGATTAAAGAGATAAACTAATACATTTCCCATCACAACCAAAATCACACAAACTACTCCAATAACAGCTAGACGAAGAATCAGATTCTTGACGTTTAATCCAAGCGCTGTCTCACCATTTGCATTCAATTCTTTAGAGTTGATGGTTTCCAATTTTTCAATTTTCACATTTGCATAAGTGTGTTTAAATTTCTCAATCAATCCATCAATTTTTCGCTCTAACAAGTCGTTGGCATTTTTACTTGGTGTCAAAATTTTCACACCAACCCCTGCATCGTCAATCATATAGTAGACAGTCAGTTTTTTCCACCAATAGTCACTTGTAGAATTTTTCAAGGTTGTTTCTGTCGTATCTAATTCACTGGCAATTTTTTTCAACTCACTAGGCTCTACATCATTGAAAAGATAAGCTCCATTCAAATTCCCATCAATCAATTTCCCGTAGAAATCACTATAACCACCAATTTGATGATTCAAAATCGTTTTAGCTGAATCTTCTGGAGGGGTGATTTTATAGCTGATATAAGTTGAATAACTTGTTGTGTCTTTGACAGTATTTTTATTCTTAACTGCTTTAATTGTAAATGGTACAGCAATGAGAGCAAATAAAGCGATAAGAGCTAGAATATTTGCTTTTCGTTTTTTGTATAGATTTGCAAACAAATCAGCTACTGAATAATGTTCAAACATGATTTTTTTCTCCTTTGTTTAGTAGATACTGGTTTTCCTTTGTAAGCATTTTCGCTACAAATATAATCACAAGAACAATTCCCCAGAATTGCATTGTAAATAAATTGAAGAAACTTTCTGAAAAACTACTTCTTGGCATAAAGAATAGATTATTCAAGATAAGTAGGGACAAGGCAAATAGGATTGTTCTTGAACGATAGGCTACTTGCAGCATGGCTATGAATAACATACCTAGCAAGAGACTAAGTAGAAAGACTCCTATCATACCATAGTCGGTATACAACTCCATAATATAGCTACTTCCGATACCATGTCCTTTCAAGTATTCCTTGTTTAAGACAAGATAGGATAGATTGTGGGCATAACTATTACTATCAATAGCTAGTTCCACACTATTGGTTGTATGCTCAAAGGCTTTTCCTCCGAAAATAGCCCCTAAACTTCCCCTTGCAAAATAATCAATAACAGGACCAAAAGTAAAATTGCGTAAATCTCGGTAAGGGAGGCTACTGTTAAATAGAAAGCCTCGAGCCAAAACACCAAAACTGGTTCCTTGTTTATAGATAAAGTCAAGTAAGATATCCCAGAAACCTGTATGGGAAACTTGGACATTATCCCGTACATAATTGAGTATTCCCATCGCTAACATGAGAATAGGAGAACCTACAAAAATCGCTAACTTTTCTTTAAATCCAATCCATTTTCCCTTTTCTGTTTGCTCTCGCATAAAGTAATAAACGAAAGCAAATAGAATACTTAAAATAAAGGGATTGCGTGTCCCGATTGCCAAATGAATAGTATTAGCTGCAATAAAGGAGACAAGCACTGCTGTTGCCTGCAATTTCTTTGGCTTGGTTGCCAAATACATACACATTGCATAGACCGTAAATGTTGATAAGATATAGGTAAAATAAGGTAGTTTACTTTCAAAGTTTGCATAGTAGGCATAGTAGGAAGTCTGCAAGCGATACAGGAGCCGTTCAAATAACCGAATGAAATAGAAAGGATAGGTTAGAAGAAAAACTCCTAGCGATACAAAGCGCAACCGCTTGATGTAAACATCTTTTAGAGAACTTCCTATCTTGGGTACTTTTATTTGCTTTCTAGCTATAAAATAGCGAGCTAGGAGCCCCCCTGTGGTCAATCCCAATATCGAAACCATGACGACTATAAAGGCAAAACGATAGGCTATGGGATGATAGGTATCCAAAGCACCATCCCTAAAATAATCAATGGTCGGCCTTGATACCAGAAATACAAAAATAGTTAAAAAGAAAATAAAATGGATTAAGTAATACTTGATATCATTCCAACAAGCAATTAAGCTACTAACCAGTAAGAACAATAAAGTAGAAAGCAAGCTAACATTGTTATTATTAAACAGATACACAATTCCACTTACTAGCGTCAAGGCATAGCTGACTATGGTCAAACTAAATAATAATCGTTTCCCATCAATCACTTGCTCACCCCCGTTCTAATGTAATTTTTTAGATTTTTCAATATTTTTCAGTAATAAGAATCGGTATAAGGAAATATTTATGAATAGAGCCAAAGCACTAATTCTTCTCCCCTTACGGAAAATTGGATTCCTAGCAATAGCAAAGGCATGGCTTTTTAAAAAACGATGAATCTGGGAATAGGCTTCAAATTGTTTATACTGATCATCTAGCAACATCTTATCCAGAATAAAGAAATGAGCATAAGCCAATCTGAAAAAAGCAACATCTTTCAAGTCCGGATAGTTTTTCATAACTTCATTATAGAATTTTTGATAGATATCAATATAGGCTAAATCCTTCTCTGCATAAGGTTTAGTCGTAATACTATCCCCTCTATGGAAATAGTAATAATAGGGTTTGGTATTAACCACATACTTCTTGGCCAACTTGATCAAATCAAAATGATAATAAGCATCTTCATAAATCAATCCCTTTGGAAAGGATAGGGCAGTTGCAATCTCTCTCTTGATTAGCTTATTACAGATCGTTCCAGGTATTTTTTCACCTATGAGGTATTCCCTCAGAAATGTTTGAGAATCACAGACAAAATACTCATCCTGATTAGCTGACTGTGGGCTTTCATCATTAGCATAGACATTCATGACACCACAGCTCGAAACATCCGCATCTTCTTGAATTAATTGCTCATATAAACTCTGAATCATTTCCGGATGGATATAATCATCTGAGTCAATAAAAATCAGATAATCTCCATGAGCCTGCTTCATTCCATCGTTTCGCGCTTGTGACAAGCCTTCATTCTTTTTATGAAGCACTGACACCCTATCATCTTGTTCAGCGATTAAATCACACAAGCGACCACTTTCATCTGTTGCTCCATCATCGACAAGAATAATTTCCAGATTTTGATGGGTCTGCTTCTGAATGGAAGCTATCGATTTTTCTAGGTACTGCGCCACATTATAGACTGGCACAATGACACTAATTAATGCAGTTTCCATGCTACTCCTCTAATAGTTTTTCTACTTGTTCGATTTGTTTGGCAATTGTAAATTGTTGAATGAATTGGCTGGCTTCATTAACATCAAAGTTTGAAGCAGAAGTCATGTAGTTCATAATTGCCTGCGCTGCCTCTTGATTGCTCTCAATGATTTGTCCAAATCTTCCTTCTTGGGATAATTCCTCAGCCCCTCCAACATCCGTAGAGACAAAAGGGATTCCAAGGCTCAAAGATTCCACATAAACACCAGGAAAACCTTCTTGCTTAGACATAGACAAGAGAACTTTCATCTGAGATAAATACTGATAAGGATTTTTTTGATAACCAAGGAAATGTACATAGTCCTCAAGCCCATACTCTTTGACGCGTTTTTTCAGTTCCTCTTCCATATCCCCAGCCCCGATAAAATAGAGATGATAGTTTTTTCCCTCTTGGTGTAATAATCGTATCACTTCCACCACACGGTCAGAACCCTTATTTTCCTCAATCCGTCCGATAGTACAGATACTTTGAGGCGCAATCTCGATATCGATCTTCTCTTGAGATTTTTCTAGAATACTCTGAAAATCATATCCATTGTAAACTGTCCGTAATTTCGAAGCATAATCTGGATAGACTTCCTTGATAGAATTGCTGGTTTTTTTTGAAATTCCTACAATGGTATCCGCAGCATCCAACTGGCGTCTGTGTGATTCTCTTTTGGAGCTATCCTTAATAAATTCTTCGATACTTCCATGAATCCAAGAGATTTTCTTGACTTCTTTTCTTTTAGAGAACAAAAGTGGAGGATTCATAATGGTAAAGGAAACTTCAACATCATAGTCATCTTTCACCAGTAAACGACGTGTCAATCTTGGAAAATAAATTCTCATTCTCCACAAAAGAGCTCGAATCCATCTGGATTGGCGATAATCCTGAAGGGATTTTAAAATGCGTACATGCTTGGGAACAGATTCGTATCCCTTATCAAAATGTTCCATTTCAAGAATATCAATATCATACTTTTCTGAATCTAGATTTGAAACAATGGTAGATAGAATCTTCTCTGCGCCACCCCCGAGAGAAAAAGACCACATAAAAAATAATATTTTTTTCTTAGCCACCATATTCTCCCTTGTATTCTGTATAAGACTTATCCATATCAGCGATGACAGCATCATGATGTGGTAGCTGCTTATCTGCTGGTGGAGGTGTCATGTAGTCTCCAAAAGCAGTGCTTAGATAGGCATCATATCCAACTGGAATGGGCATCTCTGTCTCTTCAAATGGCAAGAAGAGATTATCTTCAAAAGATGCGATTTGGTACTTATTTCTCATGTAGCCAGGCCCTGAGCATAACTCCGTGATTCCATCGCTCTCAGCCAGACTGTACTTGGTCATTTCTTTTTCAGCTTTTTTCCAAATGCGATAACGGAGTGATTTTGGCGTCAAACCGAGTAAAATGCAACTTCCCCATTTCATAAGTGCGCCATGCTTTTCTGGAATAGTTTGCGCACAAAAGAGTGAATAAATCAGTGCCCAGCGAACCTGCTTCTTTCGCTCAGCTGGATTTTTCGGATAATAATCCAAAGGCAACACATCCAAGGCCAAACCATGTGGTAAATTCAAATCCTGCTGGTAAGGTTTGATACAGGTGGTTTCCTTGTCACGAATGGTAATAAAAAGATTACGATCGACAAAATCCTTGTTACTCTTTGACAAGAAATAACGCTCATCTGCATAACGAGGCCATATTTCTGCTAATTTCTCATAATCCTTACGAGGCATAAAAAAGTCTAGGTCGTCGTCCCAAGGAATAAACCCCTTGTTTCGAAGGGCACCAATAGCACCTCCTCCACAGAGATAACAAAGTAAATCATGTTCCTTGCAAAAGGCAACAAAATATTCAGCCATCTCCAGACTACGAGCCTGAATTGCTTTTAAATCAGTCATATTGTTCATTATTCTTTCTATCGTATCGTTCCATTATACCACAAATAAGGGATGAAAATCTATTGCAGACTGTAAAAAATCAAAGCCTGACTGCTATATACATAGCCTTCAAACTTTGATTTTTCTGTCTTAACTTATCTCATTCCCATTTGAGCGAGCTTGGTTTGATATTTATTTTGGTCTACTAAGAGTGCCTGTCCTCCATAGACATCATAGGCATCGACCCAATCACCTAGTTCTGGAACTGTTAATCTCTCAATGCCATTTTGTGCTCCATCTAGGAAGGATAAGCCATTGGTCAGTAGGAAACTATACGGAACATTCGTAGAGGTCATGCCAAAGACCTTACCAAGTGCTTCTGATCCAGTAAAGAGTTTGGTTGGATCCTTGAGTTGTTGCAGAACAGCTGTCAACACTTGCTGTTGTCTCTTTGTACGACCATAATCACCTTCGTCATCATCACGGAAGCGAGCATAATTTAGCAAGGTCGAACCGTTCATCTGCTGTTTCCCAACTTTGATAGTCTGGGTTGGTGACTCTGTTTCCGTAGCATGTAAATCATCTCCGACTGTAGCTTCGGTTAAAGGTTGACCTTCTAAGGTTGAGAATTTGGCATCAATCGTCACACCATCAGGAAATAGAGTGTCAATAGCGGTTGCGAAGGCCTGAAAATCTACCAAAGCGTAATATTTAATATCCAAATCAAAATTATCTTTCAATACTTGGCGAACCATTTCTGCCCCTTTTTGGCCTTCTTGTTCCCCTAGTTCATAGGCCACATTCAATTTATTATCGGATTGTTTTCTACCGTTAATGACTTGGCTATAACCGTCTATATAAACCAAATTATCACGCATGAAGCTGACCAGCTTAATTTTCTTATCTGAGCCACCAACATTTAGTACCATAATAGAATCCGTTCGCGTCTCAGCACTATTTTGGCCAATCCGTCCATCTGTTCCCATAATCAAGATATTAACCCCATCCTTGGTATCTTGACCATGAAAAACTTCTACTTGAGCTGCCTTAGCATTGGCAGGTTTGTTTGGATCCGCATTTGAATAACCTTTTAGGAACATAAAAATCATGCCAAAACCGACACAGGCTAGAAGGGCAAGCAATCCTGCAAAAATGCGCCCCCAACGAATCTTACGTTTTTTGGACTTAACCTTTGGAAGAGGATAACTTTTCTGATATTTTTTTGCACGACTACGGTTACCATAGGATGGAAGAGGAGACTGATTGACTGGTTCCATGAAAGACTCTTCCATATCGTGATTTTCATTATAAATTTCTGGAGAAGCTTTACTACTGCTAGCCATATTTAACTTACCTTGCAGGTAAGCAAACTCTTTTTTCTCTCGCTCATTGAGGTAATGAATGTTCTTAAAAAGATAGTCATAACGCAACTGCTCGTGATGGCTTAAGGGATTTTCTTTGCTCATCTTCTCTCCTTTCCATGGTCTGATATTGGATAAATAGGATAGGCACCCAGTACTTTATACTGGATTCCAATCGCTTCTAATTCTTTTTGGGCAAAGTGGACCAAGTCCTTATCGGCATAATCAACATCGATAATGAAAAAGTATTCACCCAGTGCTGTCTTGAGTGGTCGACTTTCAATTTTTGTCAGGTCAATTCCTCGCCAAGCAAAAGTCGACAGGGCCTTATAAAGTGCACCTGGAAGGTTGTCAGGTAAGGTCAAGGCCAAACTCATTTTCTCAGTTTGTGCTTGCAAGGGAATACTAGGCTTTTCAGCCCCCACAACCCAGAAACGTGTGAAATTGGCTTCCATTTCCTGAATATCCTCGGCAATCAGTTCCAAGCCATATTCTTCAGCAGAACTTCTAGGCGCAATTGCTGCAAAAGGCTGGTCTGGATGTTCGGAAATAAAACGGGCCGCATAAGCTGTACTAGCTGTTACCTCGATTTGGACCTCTGGATATTGTTCATCGATGAATTTCTTTCCTTGAGCCAAAGCCTGAGGATGAGAAAAAATCTTTTCAATCTTAGTATGACCTGGAACCACCATCAACTGCTGATGAATAGGCTGAACAATTTCTGCCACTGCTTGGATGCGAGCCTGATGAAAAAGGTAGTCCAAGGTTTCATGAACACTACCTTCGATAGAATTTTCAACTGGCACCACAGAATAGTCCACCAAGCCTTGCTCATAGGCCTTGATGACATCTGTAATATTGGCAAAGGCCTGCAATTCCTCATGAGGAAAAGCTGTCTGCACAACGTGGTGTGAAAATGATCCCTTGGGACCTAGATAAGCAATTTTCATCTCAGTTCCTCTATAATTTCCTCTGGGCTTAGCTTGGTCACATCTAAAATTCGACTAGCCACTTCCTCATACCAAGCCTGTCTTTCTTGGAAAATAGCTGCTAATTCTTCCTTGCTATTATTTAGAAAAAGCGGGCGCTGATTGTCCTTATCAGCTGCTATGCGTTGGTAGAGGGTTTCAAAATCAGCTTTTAGGTAGATATTATCAGAATTGGTCTTGAGTAAGTTGCGATTTCTCTGAGAAATAACCACTCCTCCACCAGTTGACACAACTTGATCTCTTTGTAGTAAATCAGCTAGGACTTCAGACTCTATCTGACGAAAGGATTCTTCTCCCTTTTCCGAGAAAAATTCCGCAATGGACATGCCTAAGCGCTTCTCTATCAGAGCATCCATATCGAGATAATCTGGATCCAATCCTCTTGCAATAGTCGATTTTCCAGCCCCCATAAAGCCTAATAACACCTTAGCCATGAATCAAGCTCTCCAAATCATCAAAGAAGCTAGGATAGCTGGTATTGATAGCTTCAGCACGGTCAAGCTCCACCTCTCCATCAGCAACCAAGAGGGCCGCGATAGCTGTCATCATGCCGATACGATGGTCTCCAAAAGTATTGACTCTAGCACCGTGAAGGGCTGATTTTCCTTTGATAATCATTCCATCTGCTGTAGGTGTGATATCCGCACCCATGCTATTTAAAGCGTCTGCCACAACCTGAATGCGGTCTGTTTCCTTGACCTTAAGTTCCTCAGCATCCTTGATAACTGTTACACCATGTGCTTGGGTAGCAAGAAGAGCAATAATGGGCAATTCATCAATCAAGCGTGGAATCAAAGCGCCACCAATCTCTGTTCCTTTCAAGTCAGAAGACTCAACAATCAAGGTAGCAGATTTAGCGACTGGGTCAATTTCAGTTATTTCTAGTTTTCCACCCATAGCACGAATGACATCGATGATACCTGTACGCGTTTCGTTAATACCAACATTCTTCAGCACTACACGAGAATTTGGAACAATCAAACCTGCGACCAACCAAAAGGCTGCACTGGAAATATCTCCTGGTACGACCACCTTCTGTCCTGTCAATTTTTGTGGCCCTTGGACTGTGATTTTCTTACCGTCCACACTTAAATGACCACCAAATTGTTGCAACATATCTTCAGTATGATTACGGGTGCACTCTTTTTCGATAATTACAGACTCCCCCTGGGCCTGCAAGGCTGCAAACATCAAGGCTGATTTGACTTGAGCAGAGGCAATTGGCAACTCATAATGAATAGGTCTTAGGTTTTTCGTCCCTTTTAAATGAAGGGGAGGAAGGTCTCGCTCAGTTTGTCCCGAAATGCTGACGCCCATTTTTTTCAGTGGAAGAGTCACACGGTCCATAGGTCGTTTGGAAAGACTGTCATCTCCAAACATTTCTACTTCAAAGTCTGCACCAGCAAGAACACCTGAAATCAGGCGAATCGAGGTGCCAGAATTTCCCATATCAAGGGCATTTTGTGGGACTTTAAAGCCATCCACGCCCACACCTTGAATGGTAATAATCCCATCTTTATCCTCAATCTCAACACCAAGGGCACGAAAGACTTGCATGGTCGAAAGGACGTCTTCGCCACGTAATATATCATAAACCTTGGTCTCACCCTCAGCCAAACTTCCAAAGATAATGGACCGATGGCTAATAGACTTGTCACCTGGAACTCGGATACTGCCGTGTAAGTGGCTAATGTTTGTTTTTAGTTTCATACTGGACCTCATACTTGCAATACTTTTACTTATTTTATCATAAAAAGCCAGAAATTCCTTAAAATTTCTGACTTTATGATAGTTCTTTTCTTATTTTAGCAATTCTGAAACTGGTTCAAAAACAATTTTTTCAATGTCAGAAAGGTAAATTGCCAATTGTTGTTGCTTGGTAAAGAATTCTGACAAGAGGCTGTTCCCCTGAATCTGCTTGCCAAAACCTTCCATCTTCGCTTGGAAGGAAGCGTCTGGCATTTGACCTGTCTGCGCTAATCTTTGAATTTCCTCTTGGAAGGCAACATATTCTGTAAAAATTTTGCTTGCCTCAGCATCTGCTGAAATAGCATCTTTAGCTGCTTTGACAGCCTTGTATTCTGGTAATTCGCGTAAACCGCGACTGAGTTCGTTTGCACTATCGTAAATATTTGACATGATTTTCTCCTTATTTGACAACGACTGTGTAGTCGGTGTTTTCTGTTATGAGGTGCTCGGCTCTTTCCAAGTCTTGAGCGTTTTTAAATGAAATTTGTAGAATCCCGTGAATATCCTCACGGTTTTCCTCGTTGATATGGATGTTAACCAAGGAAGTTCCACGTAGCAGTTCCAAAATCCTCAAGATGACATCTTCTTCATCGGGAACATCAACGTAGAGATCGTAAGAACTGTCTACACCGCCACGTTTATGGATTTCCATGGCCTGACGTTGCTCACGTGCCTGATTGAAAAAGTTCCAAATCTGCTCCTCATCTCCCTTGCTGATGGCTTGTCTAACCTCATCTAAGCGCTCCTTGAAATCCTCAATTCGATCCAGAATAGTTTCACGATTAGACAAGAGAATAGAAGTCCACATGCCCGGCTCGCTTTCCGCAATTCGGGTCATATCTCGAAAACCACCGGCCGCAAAGCGCCTTGCCATCTCATGTTCTTGAGCATAAACCGCAGTCTGCTCCATGAGACTAGAAGCCAGAATATGAGGAAAATGGCTAATCTGAGAAGTCACCCGATCATGCTCCTTGGCATCAATCTCGATAAAGCGAGCATGGAGACCTGAAAGCAGATCCTTCATTTCCTCAAGCGTATCAGGACTTGTCAGGCTCGAAGGTGTAAAGATATAATAGGCATTTTCAAAGAGATTGACATCCGCAGAAGCTGCTCCTGTCTTATGACTACCAGCCATGGGATGGGCCCCGACAAAGCGAACAGGCTTGCCAGCCAAATATTGCTCCGCCGCATCTACGATGGATGACTTGGTCGAACCGGCATCTGAAATAATCACACCTTCTTTCAAGTCCAAGTCGGCCAACTCCTTAATAAAGGAAATGGTTTGTTTGATTGGCAAACTGAGAATAATGATATCTGCCAAAGGAGCAAAACTAGCAAAATCATCCGTTGCACGGTCAATCATGCCTTCTTTCAAGGCAATATCTCTCGAAGCTTGACTGCGATTATAACCTAAAATTTCATAATCTGGATGATCGCGTTTGATACCAAGTGCCATCGAGGCACCGATCAAACCAAGACCTGCGATATAGACTGTTTTTGCCATAGGAACTCCTTAATAGTTCTTTGTATAGTCTCGGTGTTTGGCTACCGCTTCTTTTAATTCCTCTAGATTGTCTGATGAGAATTTTTCAAGGATTTCTTGTGCCAGAACCGTTGCCACAACGGCTTCCATGACCACACCGGCTGCTGGAAGAGCGGTCGGATCACTTCTCTCCACGGTTGCCTTATAAGGTTCGTGGGTTTCGATATCCACACTCATAAGAGGCTTATAAAGAGTAGGAATAGGTTTCATAACTCCACGAACAACGATCGGTTGCCCGTTGGTCATACCACCTTCAAAGCCGCCAAGATTGTTAGTACGGCGAATATAGCCGTCTTCTTTAGACCAGAGAATCTCATCCATAACTTGGCTACCTTTGCGGTAACCAGCTTCAAAGCCAAGACCAAATTCAACCCCTTTAAAGGCATTGATAGAGACAACTGCTTGGGCAAGTCTGGCATCCAATTTTCTGTCCCATTGGACATAGGAACCAAGACCAACTGGAACACCTCCGACAACTGTCTCGACAACCCCACCGATGGTATCTCCATCACGCTTGATTTGGTCAATATAGTCCTTGATTTCCTGTTCTCGTTCTTGGTTGACAATAGAAACTTCAGACTGGGCAGCTCTTTCCTTAATCTCAGCCACTGTCAGATTTTCAGGTACATCGATTTCCTTGCCACCAAAGACCACGACATGGTTGGCAATCTCCATATCCAATTCAGCCAAGAGGCGTTTGGCTACAGCCCCGACTGCCACTCGCATGGTGGTTTCACGAGCTGATGAACGTTCCAAAGAATTTCGCAAATCGTCAAAACGGTACTTGATGCCCCCTACCAAATCGGCATGTCCTGGACGTGGATGGGTGATTTTTCGTTTGCTTTTAAGGCGTTCTTCAATGTCCTCTGCAGACATGATATCCAACCATTTCTGGTGGTCCTTATTGATGACATCCATGGTAATGGGAGCTCCTGTCGTCTTCCCGTGGCGCACGCCCGAAGTAAAGACAACCTGGTCACTCTCAATCTTCATACGACCACCGCGGCCGTAGCCACCCTGACGGCGTTTAAGGTCTCCATTAATATCCTCAGCTGTCAAAGGTAGTCCAGCTGGAATTCCTTCAATAATAGCCGTCAGACGGGGACCGTGTGATTCTCCTGCAGTTAAATATCTCATACGTTCTCCTTATTTTACCAAGTAGTCTTTCATCTCTTCCAGAGAAACTGGGTGAATGGTTGCCGAACCAAGCTCTGGTACCAAGACCAACTTCAAGGTATTGCCACGCGCTTTCTTGTCATGAGTCAAAGCTTGATAAAGCTTATCTACATCCCAGTTTTCATAGTCAACAGGCAAACCAAACTTCTGACACATCTCTGTGATAGATTGGGTAATGCCAGCCGGCATGAGGCCTTTTTCCTCAGCAACCTTGGATATCTGCACCATTCCCATAGCCACAGCCTCTCCATGCATGACTTTACCATAGCCAGCAGTCGCTTCAATAGCATGACCAATAGTGTGGCCAAAATTGAGGTAAAGGCGAACACCATTGTCCAACTCATCCTCAACTACCATCTTGCGCTTGACCTGACAAGAATGTTCAATCAAGGTCTCTGCATGTTCCAGAATGCTCTCCACAGAACCATCCAGCTCTGCCAAGAGAGCCCACAGTTCTGGATCCTCAATCAAGCCGTACTTGATGACCTCTCCCATCCCTTCAATCAACTCTCTTTTTCCGAGCGTTTCAAGGACAAGCGGATCGATCAGAACCCCATCTGGTTGGGCAAAGGTCCCCACCATATTTTTAGCAAATGGAGTGTTGACACCTGTCTTTCCACCGATAGAAGAATCCACTTGGGCTGTCAAACTAGTCGGAATCTGAACAAAATGAATACCTCGCATATAGGTAGAGGCTACGAAACCAGCCAGGTCCCCAACGACACCACCACCAAGAGCCACGATTCCATCGCTACGAGTCAGACCTT
Organism: Streptococcus sp. CL5.50; assembly: GCF_049738015.1. Lineage (NCBI taxonomy): Bacteria > Bacillati > Bacillota > Bacilli > Lactobacillales > Streptococcaceae > Streptococcus > Streptococcus sp. CL5.50. The sequence goes on along the minus strand of NZ_JBKOTR010000008.1, from coordinate 30,804 downwards.
GCTTGACTAAAAATTCATAGACTTTCTGGACAGTGGTTAAATTCTTTCTTTCTTCCCCTTCTAAAAAGTCAAAAACTGCTACCTGAAAACCAGCATCTTCTAGGCTGAGCTTGACCTTCTCCGCATAGAGAGAGGCTACATGGTTGTCTGTTATGATAACCACTTTTTGTGGTTGCCAGAGTTCTCGCAACCATTGACCAGCCTGAGCCAGACAACCTTTTTCAATCTGAATATCATAAGGATGATGAGGAATATCGATTCTGATTTTCATAGGAGAATCTCCCTTTCTTTATTGGTATTTTTCTGTTAAAGACTGCCAAATTTCTTCTGTCGGCATTTCCTTGCCTGTCCACAGTTGAAAAGCTTCTGCAGCTTGATAGAGCAACATTCCCAGACCGTTGACCGCTGGATTGCCCTGCCTTCTGGCCCATTTCAAAAATGGTGTTTCAAAGGGTTGGTAAATGATATCTGCTACTAAAAGAGTTTCTGGTAAGACTATGCTTTCAGGAACTGGAGAGGATTGACCATCCATCCCTACACTAGTTGCATTGACCAGTAAATCCGACTCAGCAATCCTTGCTTGCAGTTCAGGAACATCTTCTAAAGCAGACAGGTCCACCTTAAAACCTGTCTGCTCCTGTAACTTGTCTAGGTATGGTCTTGTTTTTTCCATGGAAACTGAACGAACAAAGACTGAAATCTGACTGACACCATCCAAAATAGCCTGTGCCAAGATTGATTTAGCCGCACCACCTGCACCAAGCAGGGTCATCTTTTTACCTGAAATTGTAAAAGAAGGCAAGCTCTTAAAAAATCCCTTGCCATCTGTATTATATCCAATTAAATTGCCATTCTCATTGACAACCGTATTAACCGCACCAATCAAGCGCGCTTCATCGCTCAGCTCATCCAAATAAGAAATCACTTGCTCCTTATAGGGCATAGAAAGGTTAATTCCAAACATCTGGTAGCGACGAATATTAGCCACTGTGACTTCCAATTCAGCCGCTTCAATCTCCCAAGCCACGTAAGCACCATTGGTAGCTGTCGCCTCAAAGGCACTATTGTGGATAAAGGGGGAAATAGAATGCTTAATAGGATTGGCAACAACGGCAGCTAAACGTGTATAGCCATCAAGCTTCATCCAAAATCTCCCGAATTTTTTTCATGTTAGCTAGGGAAATCTGACCTGGGGCACTGGCCTCATCTAGACTAGCAAATGACCAGCTCGAACCCGTCACATCCGCAGTGATACGAGAGACCTTACCCACCTTGCCCATAGAAATAGTTACATATTCCTGCTCAGGATTGAGGGTTTTAAAACCTCGTGTATAGTTCATCAAGTCTAAGACATCCTGCTCCGTGTGAGCCATCACCGCAACCTTAACAAGTTTTGGATTTAAACTCGTCAACTCTGACAAAATTTCCATCATGTTCTCAGGTGTTTCTTGGAAATTATGGTAACTCAAAACGAGATTTGGGAAGTCCAGCATTTCCTCAAAAACATCCTTGTAGCTATAGTACTCAAAATCAATATAGTCTGGTTGATAGAGTTGCGCCACTTCCTTGATTAGATGGATATATTCTTCTGGAGAAAGGTCGATTTCTCCCCCTTCAGAACGAGTTCGTAGCGTGAAAACCAACTCACGACCTGCGAATTTTTCAAAAATCGCTGGAGCCACCTGCAAAATCGCTTCCTTAGGCAGATAGTCGGCACGCCATTCAATGATGTCGGCATCCAGGTACCTCGTGGCATCCAGAGCCTGGGCCTCCTCTAAACTTCTTGGCATTACTGAAACGATTAATTTCATTTACTAACCTTCATACTAATCACCTTGAGGTAATTACTACTTTCATCTTTTTTATTATAGGCGAAATCTGCTGGAAGACCGTATTTGTTTAAAATCTGGTAACTTCTTCCTGCAAAGCCTTTATCAATTTGTTCTATAAATTTCTGGCGGGAAACATTGGCAGCATTGGTACTGGCAATGATAATCCCTTCCGGATTTAAAATCTCAAGACTCTGGGATATCAACTTGTGATAATCCTTAGCCACAGAAAATGTTTGTTTTTTGTTCCGAGCAAAGCTAGGCGGATCTAGGACAATCACATCATAGGTCAAGCCTTTTCGCTTGGCATACTTGAAATACTCAAAGACATCCATGACTATAAAACGATGGTCGTCTGTGCTGATTGCATTTGCCTGAAAATGCGCTTGAGACAATTCTCGTGAACGTTTAGCTAGGTCAACCGAAGTAGTCTGGCTTGCTCCTCCCATGGCCGCAGCTACTGAAAAGGCTGCTGTGTAGGAAAACATATTGAGCAAGGATTTGCCCATAGCCAATCCATCCACTAGACTACCACGAACCTCGTGCTGGTCTAGGAAAATCCCTGTCATCAAACCATCGTTCATAAAGACTTGATACAAGACACCATTTTCTAAAACAGTGAAAAAGTCAGGTGCTTCTTGACCATAAACATGGGCAGATTCATAGTCCAAACCCTTAAAGCGTATCTTCTCATAGGCCCCTAACACCTCAGGAAAAACCTGTCTAAAAGCTTCTGAGATAACCTTGCGAATCTGATAAACATAAGAGTTATACCAAGAAAAGACAGCATAGTCGCCATAAAGGTCCACTGTCATACCACCAAAGCCATCTCCCTCTTGGTTGAAGAGACGAAAGGCAGTTGTCAATTCGTCTTGATAGTAGGCTTTTCTCTTTTCTTTAGCTTGTCTAAACAGTGCTTCAAAGAAAGCTTGATTGAAGGTCACCTTGTCTGTGCTAACAAACCAGCCCAAGCCCTTGTTTTGCTGAGAAAGGTAGGCAGTACCAAGAAAGTTTCCATCTTGACTATGAACTTCTACTTCCTGATCCTTGAGATGAACATCTGCAAGATCACTGGCTTCTAGTAAAACTAGTCCCTTTGAAAGCTTTTTTTCAACCCTTTTGCTGACTCTTATTTTATTCATAGTCCCTATTATAGCAAATTTTGTGACAATTCTCAAAAAAGAAACTACCCTTGCTTTTTTACTCTAGTTTTAAAAAATGGTATACTAATACTAATAAAAACTTAGGAAGTAATTGTGTGAGAATCAATTTTAACAAAATCCAAAAAGCCATCGGTACCAGACTGGGTTTTGTCCTAACCCTTTTAATCCTCTATTGGCTCAAAACCTTATTAGCCTATACCGTTGACTTCAATTTAGATATTCAAGTAGGCAAATTGCAGGGAAATTACCTTGCCTTTATCGCCTTTTTCAATCCCATTCCTTTGGGACTCCTCCTGCTGGCTCTAGCCCTCTATGCTCGATCAACCAAGGCCTTTTACAGTCTTAGTATAGCTATTTACTGCCTTTTATTCATTTGGCTCTATTCTAATATTTTTTACTATCGAGAATTTAGTGACTTTATCACGGCCAATACCATGAAAGTGGTCAGCAAGGTGTCTGTTGGTACTGCCGAACTAGAGTTACTGCGCTTTTGGGATTTCATCTATTTTATGGATTTCCCATTGCTGGCTTATCTTCTCTATAAGAAGCTCATCCAGCTGGATAGGAGACCTTTCAAATTCCGCTCCAGTGTTGCCATCACTGCTCTCTCAGCCCTGCTCTTTTCTGCTAATCTTTTCTTGGCTGAAATCGAACGTCCCGATCTCCTATCGCGAGGATTTTCTAATTATTATATTGTTCGTGCCCTTAGTTTGCCAGCCTTTTTGGGCTATAGTGCCAACCAATCCTACAGCGCCAACAAAGAACGTGCCAAGGCTTCTGAGACCGACCTTCAACCTATCACAGACTATATTCAAGAACATTCTGCTAAGCCCAATCCAGACTATTTTGGCCTTGCCAAAGGAAAAAATGTTATTTATCTCCACTTAGAGAGTTTTCAGCAGTTCCTACTTGACTATAAACTCAACGTAGATGGAACTGAGCATGAAGTCACTCCCTTCCTTAATTCCCTCTACCATTCGCAAGCAACCCTAGCCTTTTCGAATATCTTTAACCAAGTCAAGGCTGGTAAGACCTCAGATGCGGAAACCATGCTGGAGACTGGTTTGTTTGGACTTGACCAAGGTTCCTTTATGGTCAACTATGGAGGTACCAATACCCAGCAGGCTGCGCCTTTTATCCTATCAAAAAATGGCTACCAATCAAGTGCAGTCTTTCATGGTAACATTGGGACCTTCTGGAACCGAAATACGACCTATAAACAATGGGGTTACCAATGCTTCTTTGATGCTTCCTATTTTACCAAGCAAGACAGTAGCAACTCTTTCCAATATGGTTTAAATGATAAAATCATGATGAAAGATTCTATCCAATATCTAGAGCACTTGCAGCAGCCTTTTTATGCCAAGTATATCACGGTGTCCAATCACTATCCCTATGCTAGCAATCTAACAGGCGATGAGCTTGGTTTCCCACTGGCTAAAACCAAAGATGAAACCATCAATGGCTACTTCCAAACAGCTAACTATCTAGATAGTGCTATCAAGGCCTTCTTTGACTATCTCAAAGAAAGTGGCCTCTATGAAAAATCCATCATCGTCATCTACGGAGACCATTATGGAATTTCCAACTCCCGAAATCCTGATCTGGCACCCTTGATTGGAAAGACTTCTGAGAACTGGTCGAATTACGACAATGCCATGTTGCAACGAGTGCCTTTTATGGTGGTCATGCCTGGCTATGAAAAGGGACAAATCATCAATACCTACGGTGGACAAATCGATATCTTACCGACTCTCGAACACCTCCTTGGTATTGAGTCCAACTCCTTCCTTCAAGTCGGCCAAGACCTCCTATCACCAGACCACCAAGAAATCGTTGCCTTTCGAACTGCTAATTCCTTCGTCACACCCAAATATACTAGCTACGACGGACGAACCTACTATACTGAAAGCGGTCTTGAAATCAGTAATCTTGATGAACAAGCTCAGACTGAACTAGAAATCGTTCGGCAGGCAGCCAGCCAACAGCTAAAAATCAGCGACCAGATTCAAACTGGCGATTTGATACGTTTCTACCAAGCAGATCATCTTGGAAAAGTTGATACAGAAAGTATTTCTTACCTCAATTCTTTACCAATTCTTCAAAAGATTGAGCAGGAAAAAGGTAGTCAATCAACCAGTCTCTTTAGCCAACGACAAGGTAAGACCAGTACTGACCTTTTCAAGGCACCAAGTTACCAAGAACTCCATCCAGAGTCGGCAGAAACCGAATCAAAATCACAATAAAAAATGCTCTTCCGTCTTGGAGGAGCATTTCTTTTTAAAAATTTATCAAGCAAGCGACCAACTAGCTCATCTTTTTTCTACTTCTGCTAATATGCGTGACAGGTAGTAATGATAGCTAAATATAGCAAGACCAAGTAAGAGGATAAGAGCTCCTACTCCCAAGCTGATGGCAAGGATAGTAGATAGAGACCGAACCAAGAATATGCTCACAAGGGCTGAAATCGACAAGATACCACAATAAATTAAGAGTAAAACAATTTTGACTATACCATTTGAACGATTCACTAGGTCAGTAATACTACTCCAATTGGTTGACAGATTCTTCACATCCTTAAAATAATGGTGACAAGAAAGGATGACACTGGCAAGGGTCCAGACTACAAGAAGGTAAATCATCGAAAGGATGGGCAAGCCTAGATATAGAGAAAAACCAAGTAAAGTCAGAATTGGTAAAAAGGACTGGACAGCAAATATAATCCAAAATTTCACTTTCACATAACGAGCAAAGTCAAAGGGTAAACTCTTAAGAAACTCAACATTTTCCCTCTCCAAGGACAAGGCAATTGAATGCAGGCTGGTAATATTGTTATTGACAACTGCTATAAAGAGAGCTATAAAAAACAAGGGTAACCAGTATGGAGGATGAATGTCTGGAACTATCTGAGAATCTCGGATGTTGGAAATCAGACCGATCATCATGAGATAAGGAAGGAAAGCACTTGTAAAAAGCACTGTAATCACGCCAGTCCCCTGTCCCAAAAGGGTGAGGTGGTAGCGTAAAACCATACGGAAAAAGCCCTTTTTAGTAGTTGAAAGCCCCTCCTTACTGCGACGTTCTTTCTTGACCTTCTCCTCACTGTTAAGAAGAATCACGTCATAAAAATGAGGAAAAACCTTCTTTTGGGTCAGGTAAAGCAAGAAAACAGTTAAAGCTATCCAAGCGAGTAGACCCAGTATGGCTTCTATCGAAAAAGGCTCCACTGCTATTTTGTAAAAGATATGAATAGGATAAAGAAGAGGTGGAATTTCTTTAGTCTGATCACCTATACCTCTAGAAGTCGACTGTAGAAAGAAGACAAATATTAAAGGTGTGAGAACTCCTATCCCAATCATCACATTCGAAAAAATAGACTGATACTTTCTAAAAAGCGCAGTTTGAGCCAAGAAATGCACTGCCACTACCATCACTAGAGCCACAGAAACAAATAATAGAGCCAAGGACAGTAGCATCAAAGGCAAGCCCAGCCAAAGAGAAGGTGCTAGCCTAATGTAGAGGACTAGAAAATAAGCTAGGATTGGTACAATTCCAGGCAGAGCTGGCAAGAGGACAGACAGTCCTTTAGCAATTATAATCTCTGATTCTTTAAAGGCATAAGGCCTATACGATACCAAGTCCTTACTCTCATAAAAGACATTGTAAAAGGCAGTTAAAGAAGTTGAAAAGGCAATCACTAGTAAAATAGCAACCATAAAACTAAAATAAACAGGCATTTCATCAAAAGGAAAATGATTGGCTATATTTATAAACATGATGAGCATCAAGAGACTGGAAAAAATGTAAGAACCTAGGACTCTAGCGGAAACATTTACTTTTTTCCCAGGATTTTTAGCTTGCTTCTTTCGTAGGTTAGCCAGATTAGCTTCTTGAGATGAATAGAGGATATTGATATCCACTAATTTTTTAATGACCTTGAGACGCATCTGAAACCTCCTCTTTTCTACCAGCAAGGCTAAGGTAAATACTTTCCAAAGACTGGTCTGGATGGTCTTTTCTCAAGTCCTCTACGCTACCACAATAAATCAAATGCCCTTTTTTCAAAATGGCAATCCGATCACAGACTTGCTCGGCCACCTCTAGAACATGGGTTGAAAACAAGACCGTCTTGCCTTTTTGTGCATGTTCCTTCATCATTTGCTTCAAATCAAAGGCAGCCTGGGGATCTAAACCAGTCAAGGGTTCGTCCAAGACCCAAATATCAGGATCAGACAAGAGTGCCCCGATGACAAAGACTTTCTGACGCATTCCGTGAGAAAAAGTTTCAATGACCTGATAGCGGTTTTCAGCAAAATCAAAAATTTTCAATAGCCTAGCTAGACTAGCTTCCAAGTCAGAGCTAGTCAGATCATAGGATGAAGCAATCAATTCCCAAAATTCATTGGCTGTTAAGCGTAAAAATAAGTCAGGCGAGTCTGCTACGTAGCCAATTTTTCGTTTAATAGCTAAACGATTTTCCGATAAATCCTGACCATCTACCAAAATACGACCACTGCTGGGTGAAATAATACTAACTAAGGATTTTATAGTGGTTGATTTTCCAGCCCCATTATGGCCAATCAAGCCCATAATCTCCCCATTTTCAATCTGCAGATTGAGATTGCTCAAGGCCTCTTTATCACCATACAACTTACTAACATTTTGAAATTCAATCATGAGAAATCTCCTCTCTTTATCTATGTAATTTACTATAATTATAGCGCTTTCATTTTAAAAATCAACATTTTATATAAAATAGTCAAAAACTTATTATTCAGTTTTACGCAAACGTTTGAGCTAACCGATACTTTATGATAGAATAAAGAACAAGATTGACAAGTAAGAGGAAACATCATGCAAAATCAAACACTCATGCAATACTTTGAATGGTATCTGCCCCATGACGGCCAGCACTGGACGCGTCTGGCTGAAGATGCTCCACACCTAGCTGATCTCGGTATCAGCCATGTCTGGATGCCACCAGCCTTCAAGGCTACCAATGAAAAAGATGTCGGCTATGGGGTCTATGACTTATTCGACTTAGGAGAGTTTAATCAAAAAGGTACTGTCCGCACCAAGTATGGTTTTAAAGAAGACTATCTTCAAGCCATTCAAGCTCTAAAAGAACAGGGAATTCAACCTATGGCCGATGTGGTGCTCAATCACAAGGCTGCTGCTGATCACATGGAAGCCTTTCAGGTTATTGAAGTAGATCCTGTAGACCGTACAGTTGAACTTGGGGAACCCTTCACCATCAATGGCTGGACTAGCTTTACCTTCGATGGTCGCCAAGATACCTACAATGACTTCCACTGGCACTGGTACCACTTCACCGGTACAGACTATGATGCCAAACGTCGCAAGTCTGGGATTTATCTGATTCAAGGAGACAACAAGGGGTGGGCAAATGAGGAATTGGTCGATAATGAAAACGGTAACTATGACTACCTCATGTATGCCGACCTAGACTTTAAACATCCTGAAGTCATCCAAAATATCTATGACTGGGCTGACTGGTTCATGGAAACGACTGGTGTAGCTGGTTTCCGCTTGGATGCCGTTAAACACATTGACTCTTTCTTCATGAGCAATTTTATCCGTGATATGAAGGAAAAATACGGTGAGGATTTCTATGTTTTTGGTGAATTCTGGAATCCTGACAAGGAAGCCAATCTGGACTATCTTGAAAAAACGGAAGAACGATTCGACCTTGTTGATGTTCGTCTCCACCAGAATCTCTTTGAAGCCAGTCAAGCTGGCGCAAACTATGACCTTCGTGGTATTTTCACAGATAGCTTGGTTGTCGACAAACCTTACAAGGCTGTAACCTTTGTCGACAACCACGATACCCAACGTGGTCAGGCTCTTGAGTCTACTGTTGAAGAATGGTTCAAACCAGCAGCCTATGCCCTCATTCTATTACGCCAAGACGGCCTTCCATGTGTCTTTTACGGAGACTACTATGGTATTTCAGGGCAGTATGCTCAGCAAGATTTCAAAGAAGTCCTTGACCGCCTCCTAGCTATCCGAAAAGATTTGGCTTATGGAGAACAAAATGACTACTTTGATGATCCTAACTGTATTGGTTGGGTACGCTCAGGTGCTGAAAATCAATCCCCAATCGCAGTCTTGATTTCAAATGACCAAGAAAACAGCAAATCAATGTTTGTCGGCCAAGAATGGGCTAACCAAACCTTTGTAGATTTACTTGAAAACCACCTAGGTCAAGTTACAATTGATGAGGAAGGTTATGGACAATTTCCAGTCTCAACTGCTTCGGTAAGTGTCTGGGCAGCCAATACAATCTAATTGCCAATGATTATCAAGCCAGGTTCAATCGGATTTGGCTTTTTTGTATTCACAAAAAAAACCTACCCTAATGGATAGATCTTTGTTTTCTTACAATTTACCTGATACTGCATCCAAGAGTTCTTGAATTTTAGCTTGATTGCTTCCTCCTGCCATGGCCATGTCTGGTTTACCACCACCACGTCCATCGACGATTGGTGCTAATTCTTTGACAAGGTTTCCTGCATGAAGGTCTTTTGTCTTGCTAGCTACAAGAACATTGACTTTGTCACCGATAGCAGCAACTAGGACAAGAAGATCAGAGTAGTCTTTTTGTTTCCAGTTATCTGCAAAGGTACGAAGGGCACCTGCATCTGATACAGACACTTGACTAGCAATGTAACGGTGACCATTGACTTCCTTCACATCCTTGAAGATATCGCCTGCGGCTGCAGCTGCGGCTTTTTCTTTCAATTCAGCATTTTCTTTTTGAAGTTGACGAAGTTGTTCTTGAAGTCCTTCTACCTTGTGAGGTACTTCCTTGACTTGAGGTGCTTTCAAGGTCGCTGCGACAGCTTTAAGAGCGTCCTCTTGTTCACGGTAGGCTTCAAAGGCTTCCTTACCAGTCACTGCCAAGATACGGCGAGTTCCTGATCCAATCCCTTCTTCTTTGACAATCTTGAAGAGGCCAATTTCAGAAGTATTGCCAACGTGGGTACCACCACAAAGCTCGATAGAGTAGTCACCGATAGTAACAACACGGACTTCTTTGCCGTATTTCTCACCAAAGAGAGCCATAGCTCCCATTTCTTTGGCAGTGTCAATATCCGTTTCAACTGTCTTAACCTCAAGAGCTTCCCAGATTTTTTCGTTGACTTGCTGCTCAATCGCACGCAATTCTTCAGCAGTTACAGCTTGGAAGTGGGTAAAGTCAAAGCGAAGGAATTCAACTTCATTAAGAGATCCTGCCTGAGTTGCATGGCTTCCAAGGATATTGTGAAGGGCAGCGTGAAGCAAGTGAGTCGCAGTGTGGTTTTTCATGACACGGTGACGACGATTTGTATCAATTGCCAAGGTATATTCTTGGTTCAAGGCAAGCGGTGCAAGAACTTCAACCGTGTGAAGTGCTTGTCCGTTTGGTGCTTTTTGAACATTTGTCACAGTAGCTACAACCTTGCCTGACCCATACAAGATTTGTCCATGGTCAGCTACCTGTCCACCCATTTCAGCATAGAATGGCGTTTCCGCAAAGATAAGAGAGGCAGTTCCTTCTGATACAGCTTCTACTTCTGCATTGTCAGCCACGATAGCCACCAATTTAGAAGATAATTGGCTAGCATTGTAGTTGAAGACACTTTCCACTGTGATGTTTTGAAGGGTTTCATTTTGCATACCCATTGAGCCACCCTTGACAGCTGAGGCACGCGCGCGTTCTTGCTGTTCTTTCATAGCTGCTTCAAAACCTTCACGGTCTACAGTCATGCCCGCTTCTTCAGCGATTTCTTCAGTCAATTCAACTGGGAATCCATAAGTGTCGTAAAGTTTAAATACATCTGAACCAGCAATGACAGATTGTCCTTTTTCTTTCAAGTCTGCTACGATGCCTTGGGCAAAGTGTTGACCAGAGTGAAGGGTACGAGCAAATGATTCTTCTTCGCTCTTAACGATTTTTTCGATAAAGTCACGTTTTTCAAGCACTTCTGGGTAGTAGCTTTCCATGATTTTACCAACAGTTGGAACCAATTTGTAAAGGAAAGGTTCGTTGATTCCCAATTTTTGACCATGCATAGACGCACGACGAAGGAGACGACGAAGGACGTAACCACGACCCTCATTTCCTGGAAGGGCACCATCACCGATGGCAAATGAAAGAGAACGGATGTGGTCAGCGATGACCTTGAAGCTCATGTTGTCGCCATCTTGGTCATAAACCTTACCAGACAATTTCTCAACTTCACGGATAATCGGCATAAAGAGGTCAGTTTCAAAGTTTGTCTTAGCCCCTTGGATAACCGCCACCAAACGCTCCAAACCAGCGCCCGTATCAATGTTCTTGTGTGGCAATTCCTTGTATTCACTACGAGGAACAGCAGGGTCTGCGTTAAATTGTGACAAAACGATATTCCAGATTTCGATATAACGGTCGTTTTCGATATCTTCTGCAAGCAAGCGAATACCGATGTTTTCTGGGTCAAATGCTTCTCCACGGTCAAAGAAAATCTCTGTATCTGGTCCAGAAGGTCCTGCACCGATTTCCCAGAAGTTATCTTCGATTGGAATTAAGTGGCTTGGGTCCACTCCCACTTCAATCCAGCGGTTATAAGAATCTTTATCATCTGGATAGTAGGTCATGTAAAGTTTTTCAGCTGGGAAGTCAAACCATTCAGGGCTTGTCAAAAGCTCATAAGCCCAAGTGATGGCTTCGTCACGGAAGTAATCTCCGATAGAGAAGTTCCCCAACATTTCAAACATGGTATGGTGACGTGCAGTCTTCCCTACGTTTTCAATATCGTTGGTACGGATAGCCTTTTGGGCATTGGTAATACGTGGATTTTCAGGGATTATGGTTCCGTCAAAGTATTTCTTAAGGGTTGCTACCCCAGAGTTGATCCACAAAAGAGTTGGATCATTTACAGGAACCAAGCTCACTGATGGTTCTACAGAGTGACCTTTGGTCGCCCAGAAATCAAGCCACATTTGGCGTACTTGTGCACTAGATAGTTGTTTCATATTGTCTCCTTATTTACTTCTTTAATGTGATTGGCTTTCCAGCATTTCCACATAGTCAATGGCGACACAGAGGGAAATGACTAGGTCTGCATAAGCGTCTTCAAGAACCGTTACAGTGTAGGTAGAAGTCAGATGGAAGAGTTCCTTCTTAATTTCCGCAATCAGCTGATCGCGATCATCCAGCAATTTGAAATTCAAATCCCAGATATTGCCCTCGATACGAAGCCCCAGATTATCAAACTCATACTTATCTCGCCAGAAGGTCAACTTCTTGCGAATGACAAAACTCGAGCCATCCCGAAGCTGAATCTCAAAACGAGGAAGCAAGGTCAAGATTTCTTTACTGATCTGACTAACTTGTTCACCAGTCGCATCATAGATGGTAAAAGTTTTGGGAATCTTAAAAAAATGATCCCTCTACCTGATAGGCGATTTCTCCCCTGTCATCCTTGATAGCGAAGCGTTCGCCTCCAAGACGAAACTTTTGTTTGACAAGAAATGTTTTCATCAACACCTCCAAAAATTAAAAGACAAGCTCATATCACGAAGGGCGAAAAACCGCGGTACCACCTTCATTCAATGAACTTGTCATTCTCTTATTCTTATGCAATTGTATGATTGAGTAGCATGACTTTCTAGCTTAGATGGCTCGCAGCACCGCCATTTCTCTGGACTAAGACAACTGAAAATCAAATCTCAACTTTCTTATTATATCGTTTTTTTAAGCTTGCGTCAACTGGAAATGATCTCCATTGAATCAGACCAATTCCCTACATCTCCGATTACTTTTTCAGGATATATTTTTTCTTACTGCCATTTTTCTTTTTATCCCAACTTTTATCCCACATTTTCGAATTGCTAAAAATAGCTACGAAAATATTCCAAAATATAAAGTTTCCTATCACCAAATATATAGACTCAGTTGTTAGGTATTTTCGATCCAAACCATCCTTTAGATAGAATAGTATATATGTTTCGTTAACAATCAAAAAGGTTGGCCAATAACTTTTTTTGAAAAAAGTAGACATTTTCATGATTTGTTACCGCTTTCTGTAAGGTTAAGCTTAGTATACTACTAGGCAAGAAAATAAGCAACTAGAATAGAAAAAGATACCATTACAAAAATTGCCTTTTACATAAAAAACGAACCAGCTTGACTGATTCGTTTCGTGACTGCTAACTCCTACTTCCGATACATTTTAAACTGTAGGAAGAGATCGCTATATTTGCCTGTCCATTTATGGTCAAATTTTTCATAAACTTCTAGGTGTTTCATAGTTTCATCATCAGGATAGAAGGCCTTATCTTCTTTTTTCTCCTCTGGGAGCAGTTCCTTAGCTGGTAGGTTTGGTGTTGAATAGCCGACATACTCTGCATTTTTAAGAGCATTTTCGGGTTTCAACATAAAGTTGATAAAGGCATAGGCTGCGTCTTGGTTTTTGACTGTTTTGGGAATGACCATATTGTCAAACCAAAGGTTGCTGGCCTCTGTCGGTACCACATAGCGTAGATTTTCATTTTTTTCTAGCATTTGGCTGGCTTCACCAGAGAAGGTCACGCCGATAGCAGCATTATTCTGAATCATATAGCCCTTCATCTCGTCCGCAACGATGGCCTTGATATTTGGAGTCAACTTATAGAGTTTGTCCACTGTCTCTTCTAACTGCTGTGGATCCTTGGAGTTAAGGCTGTAGCCTAGGGAGTTGAGCCCCAATCCCAGCACCTCACGCGCCCCATCAAAGAGCATGATAGAGTTCTTATACTCTGGCTTCCAGAGGTCATCCCAATGCTCAGGTGCTTCATCAACCATGGTTTCATTGTAAATAATTCCCAAGGTTCCCCAGAAATATGGGATAGAGAATTTATTGCCTGGGTCAAAGGACTGGTTAAGGAACTCTGGTCCGATATTTTCAAGACCTTCAAGTTTTGAATAGTCAAGCGGAACCAAGAGGTCTTCGTCCTTCATCTTGTTAATCATGTATTCACTAGGGATGGCGATATCGTAGGTCGTTCCACCCTGCTTGATCTTGGTATACATGGCTTCATTGGAGTCAAAAGTCTCATACTGGACTTGGATTCCTGTTTCTTCTGTGAATTTCTCCAAGAGTTCAGGATCGATATAGTCCCCCCAGTTGTAGATTACCAGTTTTTGACTATCTCGACTATTGATTTTACTGTCTAGATGCGTCGCAATTCCCCACAAGACCAGGATAATGGCTACAATTCCTGCTAAAAATGAATAGAGTTTTTTCATGCTTGCTCCTCCTTCTCACGTGAGATAAAGTAATATCCAACAACTAGGATAATACTAAAGAGAAAGACAAGGGCAGACAGGGCATTGATCTCTAGCGAAATCCCCTTGCGAGCACGAGAGTAAATCTCGACTGACAGGGTTGAAAAGCCATTTCCCGTTACAAAGAAGGTCACGGCAAAGTCATCTAGCGAATAGGTGAAGGCCATGAAATAACCTGCAATGATAGACGGTGTCAGGTAAGGAAGCATGATTTCCTTGAACATCTGAAATTGACTGGCACCAAGGTCATAGGCCGCATGAATCATGTCACCGTTCATTTCCTTAAGACGAGGCAAGACCATCAAGACCACGATAGGGATGGAAAACGCCACGTGACTAGATAGAACGGTCAAAAAGCCAAGTGAAAACTTGAGTTGGGTAAAGAGAATCAAGAAGCTGGCACCAATCATAACGTCAGGCGCAACCATAAGGATATTATTGAGCGATAGAAAGGCTTCTTGGTATTTCTTACGAGACTGGTAGATGTAAATAGCACCGAAAGTCCCGATAATGGTCGCTATCAATGCTGACAGAAAGGCCAAGAAAAAGGTCTGGGTCACAATTAACATAAGGCGACCATCGCTAAACATGGTTTTAAAATGACTCAAACTAAAGCCTGTAAAGCTATTCATGTCGTTGCCTGCATTAAAGGCGTAGCCAATCAGGTAAAAAATCGGCAGGTAGAGGACAAGAAAGACTAGTCCCAGATAAAGATTGGCAATTTTTTTCATCGTTCTCTCCTTTCCTTGGTCACCCACATGGTGATGAACATGGTCAGGATGAGAATCACACCGATGGTAGAACCCATACCGTAGTTGTCATTTGTCAGGAAGTTCTGCTCAATGGCTGTCCCCAAGGTGATAACGCGGTTCCCACCAATCAAACGGGTCAGCATGAAGAGACTCAAGCTTGGAATAAAGACCGACTGAACTCCACTTCGCACGCCGTTCATCGATAGAGGGAAGATGACATGGCGGAAGGTCTCCCACTTGGTCGCACCCAGATCGTAGC
The DNA here is from genome assembly GCF_049738015.1 of Streptococcus sp. CL5.50. Classification (NCBI taxonomy): domain Bacteria; kingdom Bacillati; phylum Bacillota; class Bacilli; order Lactobacillales; family Streptococcaceae; genus Streptococcus; species Streptococcus sp. CL5.50. The sequence goes on along the minus strand of NZ_JBKOTR010000008.1, from coordinate 15,490 downwards.
TGGCATTGATGAGGTTATTATCCATATCGTCCAAGACATTGAAAATGGGCAAAATCATAAAGGGAAGCTCGATGTAGCTTGCGACAAAAATAAAGGAGAAATCAGTAAAGAGCAACTGTTGCGAACCGATTCCGATAAATTCCAAAAATTGGTTAATAGAGCCATTTTGACCAAAAATTCCGATAAAGGCATAGGCCTTGAGGAGCAAATTGATCCAAGTTGGCAGGATAATCAGCATGAGCCAGAGTTGACGGTGCTTGAGACGGGTCAAAAAGAGGGCTGTTGGATAGCTGATAAGCAAGGTCACAAAGGTCACAATTCCTGCATATAGTACAGAGTTGAAACTCATTTTTAGGTAGGTCAAGTTTTGTGACGCAAAGTAAGATTTATAGTTTTCTAAACTAAACTGGCCTTCAATGTTGAAAAAGGATTGACCGAAAATCAGGACCAAGGGTGCCAACACAAAGAGGGCAATCCAGAGCATGTAGGGCACTACAAAGAGTTTAGAGCTTGTTTTCTTCATCTCTTTCCTCCTCGATTGCATTGATCAGACCTGCTTCTTGCTCTTCGATTTCCACGTATTCTTCGATACGAGCATCGAACTCTTCTTCGGTTTCGTTGAGACGCATGATATGGATGTCTTCTGGCTCAAAGTCCAGACCGATTTCCTCACCCACGATGGCCTTACGAGTTGAGTGGATCATCCATTCATTCCCAAGCTCGTCATAGGCGATAATTTCATAGTGAACTCCACGGAAGAGCTGGGTATCGACCTTAACTTGGAGCTTGCCTTCTTCAGGAAGAGTAATGCGCAAGTCCTCTGGACGAATAACAACCTCAACAGGCTCATTTGGCTTCATCCCGCCATCGACCGCTTCAAAGCGTTTGCCGTTAAACTCAACTAAGTAGTCCTCAATCATGGTTCCTGGCAAGATATTTGACTCACCGATAAAGGTGGCAACAAAGTGGTTAATCGGCTCATCGTAGATATCTACTGGTGTTCCAGACTGGACAATCTCGCCATCATTCATGACAAAAATCCAGTCACTCATGGCCAGGGCTTCTTCCTGATCGTGAGTGACAAAGACAAAGGTAATACCCAATCGTTGTTGTAGTTCACGCAGTTCGTACTGCATGTCTGTTCTTAATTTCAAGTCCAGCGCTGACAGAGGCTCGTCCAACAAAACCACACGGGGTTGGTTAATGATGGCGCGGGCAATAGCCACACGCTGGCGTTGTCCTCCAGAAAGTTTGCGGATGGAACGTTTTTCATACCCTTCCAACTGAACCATCTTGAGAACTTCCGCTACGCGTTTCTCGATTTCTTTCTTGTCGATCTTACGCAAGCGAAGTGGAAAGGCAACATTTTCAAACACATTCATATGTGGAAACAAGGCATAGGATTGGAAGACCGTATGGACGTCTCGCTTGTTGGTTGGGATGTCGTTGATGCGGACACCGTCCAGTAAAATATCTCCTGTCGTTGCATCCAGTAAACCAGCAATGATATTTAGGATGGTTGATTTTCCTGACCCAGATGCTCCTAGAAGGGTATAGAACTTCCCTTCTTCCAACTCAAAGTTGATGTCTTTGAGAACCTTGGTGTTGCTGTCTTCAAAAACTTTAGAGACGTTTTTGAATTCAATAATTGGTTTTTTCAATTGTCATTTATTCCTTCTTTTTCATAGATTAACAGATCAAGGCTCTGTCAGGCCGCTACTACCTCGTGTAGGAGATTGAACTGCCTACATTCTTCTGCACTAACGATAGGCTTTCACCCCCTTTCCATGACATAGCAGCAGCTTTTCAAATACAGCTTCCTACTTGCTTTCACCCAAGATACGAACTTCTCTCTCAAGAGTAACGCCAGAGTGTTCCTTTACTTTTTCGATAACAGACTCAATCAAGTCCTCGTAGTCTTTAGCCGTTCCGTCAGCAACATTAATCATAAAACCTGCGTGTTTTTCAGACACTTCAACACCACCGATACGATAGCCTTTTAAGCCAGCTTCTGAAATTAATTGACCTGCAAAATGACCTACTGGACGCTTAAAGACCGAACCACAAGATGGATATTCTAAAGGTTGCTTGAGTTCACGTAGATGCGTCAAGCGATCCATTTCTTGCTTGATAACCTGATGGCTTCCTGGAGCAAGGGCAAATTTAGCTGACAAGACAACTGCACCAGATTCTTGAATGGCTGATTGGCGGTAACCAAAAGCCAAATCTTTGGCAGACAGGGTCTCGATTTCTCCATCCTTGGTCAAGACCTTACAAGACTGCAAGATGTGGGCAATCTCGCCACCATAGGCACCAGCATTCATAAAGACAGCACCACCGACGCTCCCTGGAATGCCACAAGCAAACTCAAAGCCAGTCAAACTATGACGAAGGGCAATGCGTGTCGTTTCAATCAAGTTAGCACCAGCTTCAGCTTCAATGGTATAGCCATCAACAGAAACATTATTGAGCTTGTCACACAAGATGACAAATCCACGAATTCCACCATCACGAACAATGATGTTGCTGGCATTTCCAAGAACCATCCAAGGGATGTCTTCTTGATTGGCAAATTTAACAACGCGAGCCAACTCAAAACGATTTCGTGGAAAGACCAGATAATCAGCCTCTCCACCTACTTTTGTATAACTATAGCTATGCAAGGGTTCCTTGAAACGGATATCAATCCCTTCTAAGATTTCAAGCATTTTTTCTTTTACTGACATGACACTCTTCCTTTTACAAAATTCATTCCATTATACCATTTTTAAGACCATTTGACGACCCTAAAAAAATCTTGGGCTTATTTTAAACAAAAAAAGAGGTTTCCCCTCTTTTTATGATTTTTTGCAAAAGATTGCCTTGGTTCCATAGGCGACTAGAACAAGTTCAAGTGCTAGGACAACTTCAACCAAGACTGGATTAGTCAACCAGCCAACTTGGGCAAGAGATGGTGCCAGGTCAAAGAAGGCATGTAGTCCATAGGCCGCTAGGAGATAAATCCATTTCTTCTTGCGAACAGCTTGGTAAACCCAAACAGTCAAGAGTAATTGGAAACCTAGCGCCAAGATTCTCTCAAAACCAAGCAAATAAATCTGCCAGACTGATAGCGACTGGATAGTTTTCAACATATTTTCAGACAGCAATTGCATAACCTGTGGATTCTGAGTTTGAACTGCTGAGAGAACGATGTAGAGATTAATCAAACTAGTAAGACCTAGGAAAATCAACTCCAAGCCACCATGCCCCAATCCATAAGCCAAGGCATCTGCCTTTTCCAAACTTCTCTTTTTCTCCAACCATTTGAAGAAAATAAGACGAGCAGTTTCCTCAAAAAATGCTGCCATGGCTAGGCCATAGATGATATAGACAAGCGGATGGTCTTGCATGAGGGCAATACTACCGTCTTTTTGAGGATGTAAAACCAAGATATGCACCAGTTTTTCCAAAATCTGTGAAGAGACAAAGAAGGCAACAGCCCCCAAGCCCAAGACAGCTAGATTAATCTGGTATTTCTTTTTGGCATACCAAATGCTCCCTATTAGAAAAGTCAGCAAAAACACAATGGTAATAATGATATGAATGTTCATTTTCTTCTCCTATTCTGCCTTTTCAATATCTTTTTTCATCTCATCAACATTGAACTTGGCAAACAAGTATTGGCGGTCTTGAACTGGGAAACGTTGGTCTAATTGGTCAACTGCCCCCACTTCGATGATTCCTTCTTTTATGACAAAATCCATGACATGCCCACCGAAGGTCAAGTCATCTGAGATGAAGTGCAGATGGTAGCCTGCCACACTAACTCCATGAAAAATCTCTGGCGTCCAGAAACCAACGATGGTTCCTGCGACATTGTCACGACTATATTCCGGTTGATGGGTTGCGACCTCAGCAAACTTGGTATCTGGTGTCGACTTGGGAATCATGCGCACATGCATATGCGAAAATTCCCCACGAATCTTGATAGAGCGGAAAAGATTTTCCCCATCATAATAAGACTCGATTCGTTCTTCCAATTCCTTGTCTGTCATCTCAAACCGCTGGCGGAAAATGACCTCTGCCTGGTGCGGTACTATTGCTGCATAAGGAATAAGGGCATCTGGTGACACTTCTACAATTTCCGGTTGCTCTCCTGAGCCTTTGGCTTGATAAGCCTTGCCATCCAAAACAATCAATTCCCCATCAATGGAATCCAAGGTTCCCAAACCAAGGTCACCATGCTCTAGCAATTCTCCTACTGTCATGGTACCACCATAAAGGCCTGCCATCAAGGCTCCAAGGGTATTGTATTGAAATAATTTCACTGGTTCCTGCACGTTCTTATCCATTCTCTTTCTTGTCTGTTATACTCAATGAAAATCAAAGAGCAAACTAGGAAGCGAGCCGCAGGCTGCTCAAAGCACTGCTTTGAGGTTGTAGATAAGACTGACGAAGTCAGTTACATATATCTACGGCAAGGCGAAGCTGACGTGGTTTGAAGAGATTTTCGAAGAGTATTATTCTATAAATGTTACTCCTAAGTATACCACATTTGCCCCTAGATGTGAACGAGAGAAACACTCTAGACATTGCCAAGAAGGAAAAAAAAAGGTACAATGTAACAAAATCAAGGGAGGTCTGGAATGAAGAAACAAAGCAAGTACCAAGAGGTCGTTTCCTATCTGAAAAACGGTATTGAGTCTGGACGCTTTCCGACGGGTAGCCGCCTGCCTTCTATCCGTCAACTGAGCCTTGACTTTCACTGTAGCAAGGATACTGTCCAACGAGCCCTGCTGGAATTACGGCACGAACAATACCTCTATGCTAAGCCCCAGAGTGGTTACTATGTCCTAGAACAAGGGCAACACCAGGATCTAGAAATCGAAGTCACTGACGAACATGCCAGTGCCTATGACGATTTCCGACTCTGTATCAATGAAACCTTGATTGGCCGGGAAAACTACCTTTTTAACTACTATGACAACCAAGAAGGATTAGAAGACCTAAGACAATCCATTCATAAACTCCTCTTTGACCAAGCTCTCTACTGCAAGGCTGACCAACTGGTATTGACTTCTGGAACCCAACAAGCCTTGTTTATCCTCTCTCAAATTTCCTTTCCTAGTCAAGCCAAGGAAATCTTGGTGGAACAGCCGACCTACCATCGGATGAATCGCCTCTTGATTGCTCAAGGTCTGGACTATCAAACGATTGAACGAGGCATTGATGGAATTGACTTGGAGGAACTGGAAGGCCACTTCAAAACAGGACAAATTAAGTTTTTCTATACCATTCCTCGTTTTCACTATCCTCTGGGACATTCCTATTCAGAGCAGGACAAACGGGCTATTCTTGACTTAGCTGCCAAATATGGGGTCTATATCGTAGAGGACGACTATCTGGGGGATTTGGACTCTAAAAAGGGCCAGACCTTCCACTATCTAGATACAGAGGAGCGCGTCATTTATATCAAGTCCTTCTCAACCAGCCTCTTTCCAGCCCTGCGGATAACAGCACTCATCCTTCCAAATGCTATCAAGGAAGCCTTTGTGGCCTACAAAAATATCCTAGATTACGATAGCAACCTCATCATGCAAAAGGCCCTGTCACTCTATATTGACAGTCAATTATTTGAGAAAAATCGGCTAGCTCGCTTATCCAATCAGGAAGCTTACCAAAAACAAATCGAGGAAAGACTAGCTAAAACACCTTGTCCCCTTCCTCATTTTCCCCTACACGATGGTTTATTGCTAGACCTGAGACAGTATCCTAAAATCGCCAGCCTCAAACACAGTCAACTGAAATTGGACTTCTTTGAGAAAGCTTACTTGGATACCTGCCCTTATCAATTTACCAAGGTGTCCTTAGAGAACCTAGAAAATGTTTTAAACTATTTAAAAGCAGAATTGGAATGACTTCCAACTCTGCTTTTTTCTTATTGTTCAACTTCTGTTAAGGTTGCCGCTTTTTCAAGATAACTTTGGTAAGTTCCTTCATCCTTAAGTTTTTGGATGACCTTGTCCACCACTTCTTTCAAATCAGCACTATTTTTTCTAAGGGCAACGGCATTGGCTTCGCCGTCCTTCATCTTCAAGCTGACAGTTGCGACAGCTAGGTCTGCATTTTTAGCGGCATAGCTAAGGGCAACAGGCTCATCCATGTGAACAGCATCTACTTTTCCAGCCTGTAATTCATTAACAGCTTCACCCATATTAGTTAGAGAAGTCAGCTGAGCTTTTGGCAATTGTTCCTTGACCATAGACTCTGGAACAGTCCCTTTTTGGGCTGCAATATTAGCACTTTCAAGGCTAGTTAAATCCTTGTATTTTTCTACATCAGACTTACGAACCAAGAAACTAATCTTGTTTTCATAGTAAGGGATTGAAAAATCAAAGACTTCTTTTCTCTCATCAGTAGCGCTAATTCCTGCAACCGCTAGGTCAGCCTTCCCAGTTTGAAGACTGGTCAAGACATTGTCAAAACTCATGCTTGAAATTTCCAACTTCACCCCAAGTTCATCTGCGATAGCTTGGGCCATGTCAATATCCGCACCGACTACCTGATTTTTCCCGTCAACTAAAGACTGAAATTCAAAAGGTGCATAGTCAGGACTAGTCGCCACAACTAATTTCCCCTTTTGCTTAATGGCCTCAACAGCTGACTGAGACTCATTAGAACCCGACTGACAAGCTACTAAGAAGAAACTTGCAAGAAAACTACATAAAACAAATATCCATTTTTTTGATTTCATAAATAAACAACCTCTCTGTTAATTTTGTATAATTATAACGCTATCCAAGTTGCTTGTCAAGTATTTTTCTTACATTTTCATAAAATATATTTACTAAAAAATAGAAATACAGTGGTTAGTTTATCTATCTATTGGGAACTTATTTTCAAAAAAATCATTTATCATATCTTGATGCTGCTGGTTTACAATTGCAATATTTTGTATGTCACTATGATCAAAAAATCCTAATTCTAAAGTTTCATCACTTGTAAAAAAATTTGTAGAGATAGAAGTTTCAGATGAAACTAAATACAAGATTGTAAGAACTTGAGCCTCATCACCATTCGGATAACTGTCTGAATATTTTGTATAAACATTTAAGAGTTTTTCCACCCTCACTTCGACTCCTGTTTCTTCATAAAACTCTCGCACTAAAGCTTCTAAAGCCGATTCTCCTAATTCAAGAGCACCACCTGGTAATCCCCACGTTCCTTTATCTGCTCGTTTTTGTAATAAAATTTTTCCTGATTGACTTAATATTCCACAGGTAAAATTTAAAATAATTTTATCTTTTCCAACTTTTTTTCTGATATTCTGTATGTAGTTCATTATTCACCTCTGACAAAGTAAACTATCTATACAATGAAAGCTTACTGTATTAAAAAGTAAGCTTTCACAATAATTTTATCCTTTGAATACTTTATAGTTCGACAATCTTACCTGTTTCAAAGTAAACAACCCATTCACAGATATTCTTGGCATAGTCTCCAATACGTTCCAAGAAGGCAATCACTTGGAAATAATCACGACCTGTAACGATAGCATCTGGATTTTTCTTGATTTCTTCTGTAGCCAAATCACGAATGCTATCAAAGTAATGGTTGATTTTTTCGTCCATAGCTGCTACTTCATAGGCCTGATCAACTGAACCATTCAGGTAGAGTTCAAGGGCTGCTTCGACGAAGTTCTTGACATCGCGACCCATTCTCTTGATTTCTTCTTCAACAGCTGGAATGCGTTGCTCCCCTTTCATACGAATTGCCGCTCTTGCAATGGAAACGGCATGGTCACCCATACGTTCCAAGTCAGATACAGCCTTCAAGACTGTCAAAACAGTACGCAAGTCTTGAGAAACCGGTTGTTGAAGGGCAATCATTTCAAATGATTTCTTCTCCAATTTCACTTCGTATTCGTTCACTTCTGCATCGTCTTCGATGACTTCTTTGGCCAAATCACGGTCATGCGTAACAAAGGCACGCACTGTCCGATTGATTTGGGATAGCACTTCTTGTCCCATAGCATAGAACTGGTTGTGCAATTTCTCTAAATCTTCCTCAAATTGAGAACGTAACATCATTTATCTCCTTATCCAAATTTTCCTGAAATATAATCTTCTGTTTCCTTGTGTTGTGGGTTGAGGAACATCTTCTTGGTATCGTTAAACTCGATCAGATCTCCATCTAGGAAAAATCCTGTCTTGTCAGAAATACGAGAGGCTTGTTGCATGGAACGCGTAACCAAGAGCATGGTGTATTTATCTTTTAAACCATACAAGGTTTCCTCAATCTTACCAGCCGAGATAGGGTCCAGAGCTGAAGTCGGTTCATCCAAGAGAATGATTTTAGGACTGGTTGCCAAGACACGAGCAACACAGACACGTTGTTGTTGTCCACCTGAAAGCCCGATAGCTGAATCATGCAGGCGATCCTTGACCTCATCCCAGATAGAAGCTCGTTGCAAGGCTTTTTCTACTGCTTCATCCAGAACCTGCTTATCCTTAACTCCATTGATACGAAGCCCGTAAACAACATTTTCGTAGATAGACATAGGGAAAGGGTTCGGTTGTTGAAAGACCATACCGATTTCCTTCCGCAATTCAACTGTATCTGTACGTGGGCTGTAAATGTTGTGGCCGTTGTAAACCACCGAACCAGTTGTGGTCACTTCTGGATTGAGATCCCCCATGCGGTTGATAGCCTTGAGGAGGGTTGACTTCCCTGATCCAGATGGACCAATCAAGGCTGTAATTTCCTTAGGTTGGAAAGATAGGGAAACACTATTCAAGGCCTTTTTTTGATTATAGTAAACGGACAGGTCTGATACCTGTAAAATCGCTTCTTTCATACTGTTTCCTTTCTATCCAAAGTGTCCTGTTACGTAGTCATTGGTTGACTGTAGTTTGGCATTTTGGAAAATATTAGAGGTCTTATCGTACTCAATCAAGTCACCCAAGTAGAAAAATCCTGTGTAGTCACTAGCACGCGCAGCCTGCTGCATACTGTGGGTCACGATGATGATGGTAAAGTCCTTCTTCAATTCCAACATGGTTTCTTCCAGCTGGGCTGTCGCAATCGGATCCAAGGCAGACGCCGGCTCATCCATCAAGAGGATGTCTGGTTTAACAGAGATAGCACGAGCAATACAGAGACGTTGTTGCTGACCACCTGATAGAGTCAAGGCTGATTTGTGTAAATCGTCTTTTACCTGATCCCAAAGGGCAGCCTGGCGAAGAGAGGTTTCTACAATTTCATCCAAGACTTGCTTATCCTTAACTCCTGCACGTTCATGGGCAAAAGTGATATTGCGATAGATAGACTTGGCAAAGGGATTTGGGCGTTGGAAGACCATTCCAATGTGCTTACGCATCTCATAGACGTTGATTTCTGGACGGTTGACATCAATCCCTTGGTAGAGGATTTGACCTGTTACCTTGGCAATATCAATCGTATCATTCATCCGATTGAGGCTGCGGAGGTAGGTTGATTTTCCTGATCCAGATGGTCCAATTAAGGCTGTGATTTTATTTTTTTCAAATTGCATATCGATGCCCTTAATAGATTCATTTTTACCGTAGTAAACATGTAAATCCTTAGTAGAGAGGGCCACTTTCTCTTCAGGAAAGGTGATGATATACTTTTCATCCCAATTATATTTTGACATGGCTTCTCCTTTAGGCAGCGGTTAATTTCTTATGTAGATAGCTTCCGAGTTTGCGGGCTCCAAAGTTAAAGATGAGGATAAAGATGAGGAGCACGGCCGCAGAACCTGCTGATACGATAGTTCCATCAGGAATGGTACCTTCACTGTTGACTTTCCAAATGTGGACAGCCAAGGTTTCTGCTTGACGGAAGATGGAGATTGGGCTAGTCACACTGAGAATGTTCCAGTTTGACCAGTCAAGGGCTGGAGCGGATTGTCCTGCTGTATAAATCAAAGCAGCAGCCTCACCAAAGATACGACCAGAGGCCAAGACAACACCCGTCACAATACCTGGTAGGGCTTCTGGAATAACCACATGGACCACAGTCTCCCAACGAGAAATCCCAAGGGCCAGACCAGCTTCACGTTGCGTATGGTGAACATGTTTCAAACTGTCCTCGACATTACGAGTCATCTGAGGCAAGTTAAAGACTGTCAAGGCCAAGGCACCTGAAATAATTGAAAATCCATACTCAAACTGAACTACAAAGATCAAGTAACCAAAGAGACCTACAACCACTGATGGGAGTGAAGATAAGATTTCAATACAGGTTCTGACAAAATTGGTCACAGGACCTTTTTTAGCATATTCAGCTAGGAAAATCCCAGCTCCCATAGATAAAGGCACAGAGATAATCAAGGTAATAACTAATAGGAAAAAGGAATTATAGAGCTGAATTCCAATCCCTCCGCCTGCTTGGTAAGAAGATGATTTGCCAGTCAAGAAAGACCAAGAGATGTGGGGCAAACCACGAACCAAGATATAAAGAATCAAGGATGCCAGGATGGCAACAATAATTCCTGCAATCGAGTAGAGGACAGCTGTTGCAAGTTTATCTAATTTCTTAGCGTGCATAGTTTTTCTTTCCTCTTTCTTTCGTAATCAATTTAATCACACTATTGAAGGCCAAACTCATCAAGAGCAAGACTAAGGCCAATGACCAGAGAACGTTATTGTCAACTGTTCCCATAACGGTATTTCCGATACCCATGGTCAAAACAGAGGTCAAGGTCGCAGCAGGTGTTGTCAATGAAGTTGGGACAACGGCTGAGTTTCCGACCACCATCTGAATGGCCAAGGCCTCACCAAAGGCACGAGCCATCCCAAAGACCACCGCAGTAAAAATCCCTGAACGCGCCGCCTTCAAGGTCACGCGCCAGATGGTTTGCCAGCGAGTGGCTCCCATAGCCAAACTAGCTTCACGGTAGTGACGAGGCACCGCACGCAAACTATCGGTTGTCATAAAGGTTACCGTCGGTAAAATCATGACAAAGAGAACGAAAATCCCTGACAAGATCCCAAAACCAGTTCCACCAAAGACACTACGGACAAAAGGAACTACGACCTGCAAACCAATAAATCCATAGACGACTGAAGGAATCCCGACTAGCAATTCAATGGCTGGTTGCAAGATTCTAGCACCTTTTGGTGAGACCTCGGTCATAAAGACAGCTGCACCAATGGCAAAAGGAGTTGCGATAAGGGCTGATAGGATTGTGACAATAAAGGAACCCAAAATCATGGGAAGGGCACCAAATTGTTTACCTGAAGGATTCCAAGTTTGTCCAAAGAGAAAATCAAAGATGTTGACCCCATTGACAAAGAAGGTCGACAAGCCTTTTTGGGCTACGAAAATCAAAATCATGGCCACAATGATGACAATCAAAGACAGGCAGGCAAAGGTCAAGCCTTTTCCTAATTTCTCTAGACGATAGTTCTTTGAGGGAGAAAGTAATTTTTTAGCTAATTCTTCTTGATTCATTATTGACTCCCTTCTAGTGCTGTCACCGTTCCTACAGCATCTTTTTCAACCTTCATTTCCTTAACAGAAATATAGCCCATCCCCTTAACGATTCCGCTTTGCGCTTCATCAGAGAGGACAAAGTTGAGGAATTCTGCCACCAATTCGTTTGGCTGACCTAGGGTGTACATGTGTTCATAAGACCACAAAGGCCAGTTATTGCTTGTAACATTTTCTGCAATCGGCTCATAGCCATTCAACTTCATACGTTTCACTGAGTCATCCACATAGGCAAAGGCTAGATAAGAAATGGCTCCTGGTGTCTGGGAAACAATGTTTTTAACCATCCCATTTGAATCCTGTTCTTGACTCTGCACGGCCGATTGACCATCCATGATAACACTATCAAAGGTTGCACGTGAACCCGAACTTGCCGCACGATTGATAATGGAAATGGCTAGGTCTTTCCCACCGACTTCTTTCCAGTTGGTCACTTGACCTGTGAAGATGCTACGGAGTTGTTCAGTTGTCAGATTTTCAACATCAACTTCCTTGTTTACAATGACTGCCAAGCCCGCTACAGCAACCTTATGGTCCACTAGAGCGGATGCGTTGATACCGTCTTTTTCCTCGGCAAATACGTCTGAATTTCCTACATCAACGGCTCCAGACTGAACCTGAGACAAACCTGTACCAGATCCTCCACCTTGGACGTTGACTGTTTTTCCAACGTGCATAGAGCCAAATTCATCTGCTGCTGCTTCGACCAAAGGCTGAAGAGCCGTTGAGCCAACAGCTGTCATGGATTCCCCACGATCAATCCAGCTAGCACATCCCGCCAAAGAACCTGCTAGCAAAAGAGCCGCAAGGGATAGAGCGAGTTTTTTCCTTTTTTTCACTGTTTTTCTCCTTGAAAATAATGGTGAATGCTGTGAATTTTTTCAACTATTTATTTATGTTTTTCTTTTTTAAAATTGAGAGCAAACTGAAGTTGATAGCTTAATTTTACTAGAAATTTGCTCAGTTGCCGTCTCCACCAATTTTGACTTAAAATGAAAGACAATTTGAAAAAAATCCATACTTCCACTATAACATAGACAAGCTACTTTGACTAGCATTTTCACTTGAATCTGAGACCTTTTGGAAAATAGTTTTTCAAAACATTTCCAGTCACCTTTCCAAAGCCCAAACCATTTCCTTGAACCAAAACTTGGTACCAACCATTTGGCAGACTTTCCGCCAGCTGAACGGTTTCTCCAGCCACATACTTTACAAATTCCTCTTGATCAATTTCAACCGACTGCTTGACCTGACTCGGTTTCAAGGCTAGACCAAGAGCAAAACTAGGCTCAAAACGTTTCTTCTTAAAAGTACCCAAATTCAGTCCATTGCGAGCAATCTTGAGCTTCCCTAAATCTGGCAAGAATTCTGGCAAGAGATAAAGTTGGTCACCAAAAGTCTGCAAGATTCCCCTTAGATTGATTTTCAAGTGTTTTTGGGCAAATTCCTGCCACAAAGTAACTTGTTCTCGGCTGAGATTGCTCTTACTTGCCTTACATTTAGGAGCTGAATTGTCACCTTTAAATTGTAAATGAGCGACAAACTGCCCCTCTCCCTTAAAATGATGAGGATACATCCGAGCCGTTTCTGGCAGGTCAATACCAGCTACCATTCCATTGATATGCTCTACTGGTAACAAATCAAAATCATACTCCTCCAGTAGCCAATTGACAATCTCTTCGTTTTCCTCGGGGGCCCAGGTACAGGTTGAATAAACCAAGCGACCACCTTCAGCTAGCATGGTCACTGCATCCTCCAGAATTTCTCTTTGCAAGCTAGCACATTGACTTGGATAATCTAAGCTCCAATAATCCATAGCATCTGGTTGCTTACGGAACATTCCTTCACCAGAGCAAGGGGCATCAAGAACGATTAGGTCAAAATAGCCCTTAAAAACCTTGGCCAAGCGGTCAGCAGATTCATTGGTTACCACGACATTTGTCGCTCCAAAGCGCTCCATGTTTTCAACCAAAATCTTAGCCCGTTTGCTTGAAATTTCATTGGAAACAAGTATCCCCTCCCCTGCTAGATAGGCTGCTAGTTGAGTGGATTTTCCACCCGGTGCAGCAGCCAAATCCAAGACCTTCATACCAGGACTGGGCTGGGCTACCTGAGCAACCATCTGGGCAGCGGGTTCTTGCGAATAAACCAAACCAGTAGCATGCTCAGGTGATTTCCCTGAAACCTTCCCATAATGTCCCCAAGGAGTTTGAGGAATGGCATCAGGAAAAGAAACTGGCGCTTCTTTTAAAGGATTGACCCGAAAGGCCGAAACCGCTTCCTCCTCAAAAGAGGCAAGAAAATCTCTTGCCTCATCTCCTAGTATCTCTGCATATTTTTCAACAAATCCTTCTGGAAATTGCATTTAAGTTCTTTTCCTTTCGTAAATATAGGACTGAATCTCCTCCTGCATCTCAAGAGGCACCATCATGACCGGCTGTCTGGTTTGAAAATCAGGAGTTTCACCAGAAAGGGTCACCACCCGATAGCCCAGACTTTCTCCTAAAATACTAGCCGCAGCATAATCCCATGGTTGCAGATAGGTGACATAGGTCAACAAACGCCCTGACAAAATCTTGGCAAAACTAATAGCCGCACTCCCATAGACACGAACACCTAGTACGGCTCGACTCAAATCAGCCAGCCCCCATTCATTGGTTTCCAGCATACCACTATTCCCTGCAATAAGGAAATCTCCAAGTGGTTTTGCTTTAAAGGGAGCTAGGGGCCTATCATTTAGACAAACTGGAAAGGCTCCACCACCGTGATAACAATCCCCTTTGACCACATCATAAATCAGACCAAACTGTCCCTGACCATTTTCAAAATAAGCCATCATGACAGCAAAATCTTCCTGCTGGGCTACAAAATTATTGGTACCATCAATGGGATCAATGACCCAAACCTTGCCCTCTTGAACCGAGGCTCGCAGACAACCTTCTTCAGCACAAATCTTATCCTCAGGATAACGAGATAAAATCTCACTCACCAAGAGCTCCTGAACTTCCTTGTCCAGTCTGGTCACCAAGTCTGTCGGAGAGGTTTTGGTCTCAACTTGCAAATCTTCCTGCATATGGTCAAGGATGTACTGACCCGCTTTCTTAACAAGCTCTTTAGCAAATTCAAATTTACTTTCCAAGAGAAATCTTTCCTTCCCCTTTTTCCTTAGCCGCCTGAACTGCTCGATAAAGCGAATAGCCACTAACTGTTTCAAATTCTCGGCCCAAACGTTTTTCTTCGCTCTTGCTTGGCACGACCGCTTTGAATCCCTTATAGGAGTCCAGTAACTTTTTAGCCTCTACCTTGCCCTCATAGGCAGCTTCAACATCATTAAAAAAAGAAAGCACTGAAGCAAGTTCTTCAGTGCTCCACGACAAATCTAGTGGGTAACTATACTGTTTGTTCATTAACTAATACCAGCTCTCATTCTTGCTTCTTTTAGTTCTTGCTTACGGTAACTACGAGGGAGAAAAGCACGAATCTCATCTTCATTAAAACCGATCTGCATACGTTTGGCATCGATAATAATTGGACGACGCAAAAGACTAGGATACTGCTCAATCAAATGAAGCAATTCTGATACCGAAATACTTTCTACATCAATATCTAATTTTTGAAAAATTTTTGAACGAGTTGAAATGATGTCATCAGTACCATTTTCGGTCAAGGAAAGAATGTGTTGCAATTCTTTTCTTGTTAAAGGACTGGTCATAATATTGTGTTCCTCAAAGGGAACCTTATGTTTTTCTAACCAGGCCTTTGCCTTACGACATGAAGTACAGCTCGGTGATAGAAATAGTGTAATCATGCTTTTCTCTTCTTATCTATACTTTGCTAGTTCTATTATACAAAAAAATAAAGCGCTTGACTAGAGATTTTTAGAAAAAAAGCCTATTTTTTCAAGAAAAATAGACTATTTGCGAACGACTGACTCTGTTTGGATTTGATTAATTCATTCTTTTAGAGCTATACAGTGAAGTATTGGACAAACAAAAAA
>NZ_JBKOTR010000007.1:0-132900 GCF_049738015.1 Streptococcus sp. CL5.50 | reverse complement strand
TCTTCGGAAGTTACTGTACAACCTCGAACAGTCGAAACTACTGTTAAGAATCCATCTTCTAAAGCGGAAGAAACTCCTGTCTTAGAAAAAAATAATGTTACTTTAACCGGGGGCGGAGAAAATGTTACTAAAGAGTTAAAGGATAAATTTACTAGCGGTGACTTTACTGTAGTGATTAAGTACAATCAGTCAAGTGAGAAAGGCTTACAAGCTCTGTTTGGAATATCTAATTCCAAACCCGGTCAACAAAATAGTTATGTAGATGTATTCCTTAGAGACAATGGTGAGTTGGGGATGGAAGCGCGTGATACTTCTTCCAATAAAAATAACCTAGTATCCAGACCTGCTTCAGTTTGGGGTAAGTACAAACAAGAGGCTGTGACTAACACTGTTGCAGTAGTAGCAGATTCAGTCAAAAAAACATATTCTTTATATGCAAATGGTACAAAAGTAGTAGAAAAGAAAGTGGATAACTTCCTAAACATCAAGGATATTAAAGGTATTGATTACTATATGCTTGGGGGAGTGAAACGTGCAGGAAAAACGGCGTTTGGTTTTAACGGAACACTAGAAAATATCAAATTCTTTAATAGTGCATTGGATGAAGAAACTGTTAAAAAGATGACAACAAACGCTGTTACTGGACATTTAATTTATACGGCTAATGATACAACAGGTTCTAACTATTTCCGTATTCCAGTTCTGTATACTTTTAGCAATGGTCGGGTATTTTCAAGCATTGACGCTCGTTACGGTGGAACTCATGATTTCTTGAATAAAATTAATATTGCTACAAGTTATAGTGATGATAATGGTAGGACATGGACTAAACCAAAATTAACATTGGCATTCGATGATTTTGCGCCAGTACCATTAGAATGGCCTCGTGAAGTTGGTGGACGTGACTTACAAATCAGCGGTGGTGCAACCTATATTGACTCTGTTATTGTTGAAAAAAAGAACAAACAAGTACTCATGTTTGCTGATGTGATGCCTGCTGGAGTAAGTTTTAGAGAAGCTACTAGAAAAGATTCAGGTTATAAACAAATTGATGGTAATTATTACCTTAAATTAAAGAAACAAGGTGATACTGATTACAATTATACTATTCGTGAGAATGGTACTGTATACGACGATCGTACCAACAGACCAACTGAATTTTCAGTAGATAAAAAATTCGGTATTAAACAAAATGGTAATTATTTGACGGTAGAGCAATATTCGGTTTCATTTGAAAATAATAAAAAGACTGAATATCGTAATGGGACTAAAGTTCATATGAATATCTTCTACAAAGATGCATTGTTTAAAGTAGTGCCAACGAACTATATTGCATATGTTTCTAGCAATGATCATGGCGAATCTTGGTCTGCACCAACTTTATTACCTCCTATAATGGGACTTAATCGGAATGCGCCATATTTAGGTCCTGGACGTGGAATCATTGAAAGCTCAACTGGACGTATTCTTATTCCGTCTTACACTGGTAAAGAGTCTGCGTTCATTTATAGTGACGATAATGGAGCATCTTGGAAAGTTAAAGTAGTGCCACTTCCTTCTAGTTGGTCAGCAGAAGCACAATTTGTAGAATTGAGTCCAGGAGTAATTCAAGCATATATGCGTACAAATAATGGTAAAATTGCATATTTAACAAGTAAAGACGCAGGTACTACTTGGAGTGCACCGAAATATTTGAATTTTGTTTCAAATCCAAGTTATGGAACACAATTATCAATCATCAATTATAGCCAATTGATTGATGGTAAAAAGGCTGTCATTTTAAGTACTCCAAACTCCACAAATGGTCGTAAACACGGACAAATTTCGATTGGTCTAATTAATGATGATAACACAATTGATTGGCGTTATCATCACGATGTTGATTATAGTAACTATGGATACTCATATTCAACATTGACAGAGTTACCAAATCATGAAATTGGATTGATGTTTGAAAAATTTGATTCATGGTCTCGTAATGAACTTCATATGAAAAATGTTGTACCATATTTAACATTTAAGATTGAAGATTTGAAAAAGAATTAAAGCTGAAATTTAAAAATATATAGAAAGAGGATAAAAATTATGGTAAATTACGGTATTGTTGGAGCTGGATATTTTGGAGCTGATTTGGCTCGCTCAATGAACAAAATTGAAGATGCAAAGGTGGTTGCGGTATTTGACCCAAATCATGGAGAAGAAGTTGCTCAAGAGTTGGGATCAGATGTTTGTGCAAGTTTAGATGAACTTGTAGCACGTGAAGATATTGATTGTGTGATTGTAGCTTCACCTAGCTACCTTCACCGTGAACCTGTTGTGAAAGCTGCTCAACATGGCAAACACGTATTTTGTGAAAAGCCAATTGCATTGTCTTATGAAGATTGTAAAGCCATGGTTGACGCATGTAAAGAAAATAATGTTATCTTTATGGCTGGCCACATCATGAACTTCTTTAACGGTGTACACCATGCTAAAGAATTGATTACTCAAGGTAAAATCGGTAAAGTTCTTTATTGCCATGCTGCTCGTACAGGTTGGGAAGAACAACAACCTACTGTATCATGGAAGAAACTTCGTTCTCAATCTGGAGGACATTTGTACCACCATATTCATGAATTAGATTGCATTCAGTTTATCATGGGAGGACTTCCTGAAAAAGCGACAATGGTAGGAGGCAATGTATATCATAAAGGTGAAAACTTTGGTGATGAAGATGATATGCTCATTGTAAACCTAGAATACTCTGATGATCGTTATGCTGTTTTGGAATATGGTAATGCTTTCCGTTGGGGTGAACACTACGTCTTGATTCAAGGAACTGAAGGAGCTATCAAACTTGACTTGTTCAATACTGGAGGTACTCTTCGTGTTAAAGGCGAAGGAGAATCACACTTCTTAGTTCATGAAACTCAAGAGGAAGATGATGACCGTACAGCTATCTATACCGGTCGTGGTATGGATGGAGCAATTGCTTACGGTAAACCAGGAGTACGTTGCCCATTATGGTTGCAAACATGTATTGATAAAGAAATGGAATATCTACATGACATCATTAAAGGTGGAGAAATTACAGAAGAATTTGAAAAACTTCTCAATGGTGTAGCTGCTTTAGAATCAATCGCTACCGCTGATGCATGTACTTTATCAGTTAAAGAAGATCGAAAAGTAAGTCTTTCAGAAATCACAAATGCTTAACTTTTGTAAAACAGAATAGTAAATTCTTGTCATTATATAATTTCTAAAGTTCTGTGATACAACTCATTGAATAAAGAAATAGAGATGGGACTGGGATAATGCCCAGTCCCATTTTTTATCAAAAAGTAATGAGATCAAAAATGTGGGAGTGTTGAAATGAAGATTATAGGTATCGATATTGGCGGAACAACAATTAAGGCAGATTTATACGATGAGTTTGGAACGAGTTTAAATCATTTCAAAGAGATAGAAACAATTATTGACTATGATTTGGGAACGAATCAGATATTAAATCAGGTCTGTGATTTAATTGGTGAGTATACTTTAAATCATTCAATTGATGGTGTTGGGATTTCCACTGCTGGAGTTGTTAATGCTAATACTGGAGAAATCATCTATGCAGGCTATACAATACCAGGGTATATCGGAGTAAACTTTACTGTAGAAATAGAAAAACGTTTTGGGTTGTATACTTTTGTTGAAAATGATGTTAATTGTGCTGCATTAGGTGAATTGTGGAAGGGACAAGCCAAAGATAAGAAAAATGTAGTAATGGTTACTATTGGAACAGGTATAGGAGGCAGTATTATTGTCAACGGACAAATTGTTAACGGATTTAACTATACTGCTGGTGAAGTAGGTTATATTCCTGTAGGTAATTCGGATTGGCAAAGTAAAGCCTCAACAACCGCATTGATTCATTTATATCAAAAAAAGAGCTTGAAAACTAATCAAACTGGACGTACTTTCTTCACTGATTTAAGATCTGGAGATAAAGTTGCTGAAGAAACTTTTGAAATTTTTGTAGAAAATCTTACAAAAGGTTTATTAACGATTTCTTATCTACTTAATCCAGAAATTCTCATATTAGGAGGTGGGATTCTGGATAGTAAGGATATTTTGTTACCTGAAATTCAAAGTTCTTTAGCTAAAAATGCAATGGATAATAGGTTTTTACCTAAAAATCTTGTGGCAGCTACATTAGGAAATGAAGCTGGTCGTATAGGAGCTGTAAAAAATTTCTTAGATAGAATTTCTAATAAATAGTATGAAAGATAAGGAGGTGTCACAATGACTAACTCTGTATTTTCGACAATGCAAGATATTGAGAATGTTGCAAACGATATTTTAAAATCATATGATAATGAGATTTATACTTATAAAGCTGTTTCCCAAGAAGAATTGGAAAAACTAGAAAAAAGTTATGATGAAAAAAGTCACGAAGAATTAGTTTCAATAGAAAGCAATTTAGAAATGAAACAACAGAACCTTATTGATGAGGTTAATAAAACAATCAAGGAAAATGATGAAAATATTCAGTATATTTCATCAAGTAGGAAAGGAGAATTTGTAGAAAAAATTATTGGTAGGGTGGTAGAAAAATATGGCCATTAGTCAGATGAAAAGAATTTCTCTACTATTTTCTAAAAGTAGTCTTGATGATGTTTTAAAAACTATTCAAGAACTAGAGTCAGTGCAGTTCCGTGATTTAAAGGTTCAGGATAACTGGTCAGAAGCTCTAGAAAAAGATGAAGTTGTATTTCCAACTATTCAAATTTTTCATACTTCTAATTCCAATCATGGGGTTATTGAGGGAAATGATGCCTTGACTTATTTGATGAATCAACAACAACATTTAGAAGCAACTGTAGAGAAATTACAAGAATACCTACCGAAAGAAAACACGTTTAAATTATTGCAGCAACCTCCGATAACTACCTCTTATGAAGAATTAGAGAAATTTGGTAAAGCTAATGTTGCTGAGGGTGTTCTTAAAAAAGTGAATCATCAAATTAATAGAGTTCATGAATTAGAAAGACACATTCAAAGTAATAATGAGGAAATAGAGCGATTAATAAAGTGGGAAAAATTAGAAATTGTTCCTGCAAATTTAGAACAATTTTCTTTCTGTAAAGGAAAAGTCGGAACAATTCCAAGGACTGAAGATAATCGCTTATACAATAGTCTTTTAGAAAACAATATTGAAGTTCAAGAAATATTTTCTAATGATAGAGAGTACGGTGTTGTTGTTTTCTATCAGTCTAGTTACTCTATAGATTTTGATGAATACTTATTTGAACCATTTGATTATTCTAGAAAGGAATTACCGAAGCAGCGAGTAGTAGATTTAGATCAAGAAAACATGCAGTTAATAACTGAAAAAGAGAATATTATCGCATCGTTGCAAGATTCAAAGAAATATTTGATAGATTTACAATGGCAAATAGACTATATTTTATCTATCTATGCTCGTCAAATCTCTAAGAATAACTTTTTGTGCACTCCGCATCTAGTTGCATTAGAAGGATGGATAGAAGAAACTCGTATATTATATTTTATAAAAGTTATGGATGAGCGTTTTGGACATTCTATTTATATTTATGAATCGGAAACATTGACGGATAATCAAGATGAAATACCTATCAAATTAACGAATCATTCTTTAATTGAACCATTTGAATTATTGACAGAAATGTATGCTCTGCCCAAATATTATGAGAAAGATCCTACACCTGTATTAGCACCATTTTACTTTACATTTTTTGGAATGATGGTTGCTGATTTAGGCTATGGTTTACTATTGTTTTTAGGAACAATGTTAGCATTAAAAATTTTTCATCTACCTTCAGCAACTAAGAGATTTTTAAAATTCTTTAATATATTAGGGGTAGCCGTTGCAATTTGGGGTGGAATCTATGGCTC
This sequence comes from Streptococcus sp. CL5.50, assembly GCF_049738015.1. Lineage (NCBI taxonomy): Bacteria > Bacillati > Bacillota > Bacilli > Lactobacillales > Streptococcaceae > Streptococcus > Streptococcus sp. CL5.50. The sequence continues at coordinate 127,002 of NZ_JBKOTR010000007.1, read as the reverse complement.
ATTTTTTGGATATGAGTTGCCATTTCATCTGATATCTACAACCTCTGATGTCATGACTATATTAGTAGTGTCAGTTGTGTTTGGGTTTATTACAGTATTTGCAGGTTTGTTAGCTTCAGGACTACAAAAAGTAAGAATGAAGAAATATGCAGAAGCATATAATTCAGGATTTGCGTGGTGTGTTATTCTGCTTGGCTTGTTATTTATTGCTGTTGGAATGTTGATGCCTGATATGAGACCGTTATTTGTATTAGGGAAATGGGTATCTATTTTTAATGCTGTGGGGATTTTGATTGTTTCTATTATTCAAGCCAAAAGCTTGTCAGGTATTGGAGCAGGATTGTTTAATCTATATAACATTTCATCTTATATAGGTGATTTAGTTAGTTTCACTCGATTGATGGCATTAGGATTATCTGGAGCAAGTATAGCATCAGCTTTCAATTTAATTGTTGGTTTGTTTCCGGGAATATTGGCTAAACTGACAATTGGATTAGTATTATTCATTCTTTTACATGCGATCAATATTTTTCTATCGTTACTATCAGGATATGTTCATGGAGCACGTCTGATATTTGTTGAATTTTTTGGTAAGTTTTATGAGGGTGGAGGAAAACCATTTCAACCTTTGAAGGCTTCTGAGAAATATATTAAGGTTATTACAAAGAATTAATGGAGGATATATATAATGGAACATTTAGCAACTTATTTTTCAACCTATGGAGGAGCTTTTTTCGCTGCATTGGGAATTGTACTGGCGGTTGGATTAAGCGGTATGGGGTCTGCTTATGGAGTTGGTAAGGCTGGGCAATCTGCCGCAGCTTTACTGAAAGAACAGCCTGAAAAGTTTGCCTCAGCTTTGATATTGCAATTATTGCCCGGAACACAAGGATTATATGGTTTTGTTATTGGAATTTTAATTTGGTTGCAATTAACTCCAGAACTTCCTTTAGAAAAAGGCGTTGCTTATTTCTTTGTAGCCCTTCCAATTGCTATTGTAGGATACTTTTCAGCTAAGCATCAAGGAAATGTAGCAGTAGCGGGAATGCAAATCTTGGCTAAAAGACCAAAAGAATTCATGAAGGGAGCAATTTTAGCTGCCATGGTAGAAACCTATGCAATTCTTGCTTTTGTCGTATCATTCATTTTGACCCTTCGTGTATAAGAAATAAATTTGCAATTCAAAGGAGGTGTCTAAATGAGCAATTTAGAAAACTTACGAGAGTCTGTTATTGAACAAGCTCATGAAAAAGGGCGTATGAAATTATTGGATTCCAAAAAGAAGATTGATGATGAATTTGAAATGCAAAGGTCGCTCATTATAAAGAAAAAAGAAGCTGAACATGAACGAAAGTTAAAAGAATTGCAACAGAAATATCAAATAATTTTTCAACAATTAAAAAATAAGGAACGCCAATCAACGTTAGTATCAAAACAGAAAATATTAAAAGAACTTTTTCAATCTGCTTTACTAGAAATGGAATCTTGGAGTGCAGATAAAGAAATGGAGTTCATCTATCGAATTCTGGAACAATATTCACAACAAGAGGTCATAGTAACTTTTGGGGAACGGACTTTAGCTAAATTCAATTTGGAACAATTAGAGAAATTGAAATTCTCTTTTCCAAATTATTTATTTAGTGAACAACCTATCTCAAATGAATCAGGCTTACTTATTTCAATAGGTAAAATTGATGATAACTATTTGTATAAAACATTAATTGGATCGATTTCTAAGGAAGAAAGTTCAAGTATCGCAAATCAAATTTTTATCAATCAAGGATGAAATTGGTTAATCCTTCTTAGAAATTAGGAGTATTCCAATAAAATTAGAAAGGTATTTTATGGATACTAATCTTTTTTCAAAAATAAATACGACGATTTCGGTAAAAGAAAACGATTTTATTACAGAAGAAAAATTTCAAAAAATTATACAATCCAAAGATACGGAGACATTGGCATTTATCTTAGAATCAACTCCCTATCATTTATCGATTGACATCTTAAAAGATCCTAGTCAGACAGAGATTTCGCTAATGACAAAATTAGTCAATGATTATAGATGGGCCTATGCTGAAAGTCCGTCTGATATAATTGTGACTTTATTTGCTTTACGATATGTTTATCATAATATCAAAGTTTTATTAAAATCTAAGGCGGCAATTAAGAAAGATTTTTCTAAATTATTAATTCCAATAGGGATTTTTGATATAGAAAGTTTAAAACATTTAGTTTCTTCCTTACATTCAGATACACTTCCTGATTTTATGGTTCGTGAAGTAGAATCAATTTGGAATGAGTATGAAACTTTTAATAATATTCGTGTACTTGATGTCGGAGCTGATCTAGCATATTTTAAACATCTGAAACTTTTATCTAATGAGTTAGATGAGGTATTGTCTCAGGTTATTGTCGAAATGATTGACTTTTATAATATTATTACTGTAAAACGTGGTTTATCTCAAAATAAGAGTCATGGGGATATTTTACAATTACTTTCAGATGAAGGAAGTATTTCTGCTAAAGAATTTATATACATTGTAGAAAATCAAGAAATATTTGTGTGGTTCAATAAAATAAATCCAAGCTTAGATTCAATCTTTTCAACTTATGAATTGAAGATGCAGGACGCAACGATTTCATCTTCTGAGTTAGAATTTTTATGTGATTTACTATTGTATAAAACTTTAGATCAAGGAAGGTACAATGTAGATGGGCCGTTAGTTCTTGCTAGATATTTATTGGGATGTGAGTTTGAAGTAAAGAATCTCAGAATGATCATATCAGCTCTTCAAAATACAATTCCCTTTGAATCAATAAAAGAAAGGATACGCCCACATTATGGAAGCTAATAAGTATAAAATTGGCATAATTGGTAGCCGTGATATTATTTTACCATTTAGCATGATTGGGTTTGATATATTTCCTGCCTATCAAGAACAAGAAGCTATAAATACACTAAGAAAATTAGCTCAATCTGATTATGGTGTCATATATATCACTGAAGACATTGCTTCAATGATATTAGATACAATTCGCCATTATGATTCCCAAGTTGTGCCTGCTATTATCTTATTACCGACTCATAAACAAGGTTTAAATTTAGGATTAAAACGTATAGAGGATAATGTAGAGAAAGCAGTAGGACACAATATTTTATAATAATGTACAAAATTGTCTGTAATATTATTCTATAATTTTTGGACTTAGTAAGGAGAATAACTTTGACTCAAGGGAAGATTATAAAAGTATCGGGACCTCTAGTTATTGCATCAGGTATGCAGGAGGCTAATATTCAAGATATTTGCCGTGTAGGTAAGCTAGGGTTAATCGGTGAAATTATTGAAATGAGAAGAGATCAGGCATCTATCCAAGTCTATGAAGAAACATCTGGTCTTGGTCCGGGAGAACCTGTTGTTACAACTGGAGAACCTCTCTCGGTTGAATTAGGGCCTGGATTGATTTCTCAAATGTTTGATGGCATACAACGCCCATTAGATCGATTTAAATTGGCTACTCATAATGATTTTCTAGTTCGTGGAGTAGAAGTTCCAAGTTTGGATAGAGATATTAAGTGGCATTTTGATCCTACTATAGCAATTGGTCAAAAAGTGAGTACGGGTGATATTCTTGGAACTGTCAAGGAGACCGAGGTGGTTAATCATAAAATTATGGTTCCTTATGGAGTATCTGGCGTAGTCGTTTCTATTGCATCTGGCGATTTTACAATTGATGAAGTTGTATATGAAATAAAAAAATTGGACGGTAGTTTCTATAAAGGAACGCTTATGCAAAAATGGCCTGTCCGCAAGGCGCGTCCTGTTTCTAAACGTTTAATCCCAGAAGAACCATTAATCACAGGCCAACGAGTTATTGATACATTCTTTCCAGTAACCAAAGGGGGAGCAGCAGCTGTTCCTGGACCTTTTGGAGCAGGAAAGACAGTTGTACAACACCAAGTAGCTAAATTTGCCAATGTTGATATTGTTATTTATGTTGGTTGTGGAGAACGTGGAAATGAAATGACGGATGTACTGAATGAGTTTCCTGAGTTGATTGACCCTAATACCGGACAATCAATTATGCAACGGACAGTTCTGATTGCTAATACTTCAAATATGCCTGTTGCTGCTCGTGAGGCTTCAATTTATACAGGAATTACCATGGCTGAGTATTTTCGTGATATGGGTTACTCTGTCGCCATTATGGCTGATTCGACTTCACGTTGGGCAGAAGCGCTACGTGAAATGTCAGGACGTCTAGAAGAAATGCCTGGTGATGAGGGTTATCCTGCTTATCTGGGAAGTCGTATAGCTGAATATTATGAAAGAGCGGGACGTTCTCAGGTTCTAGGGCTTCCAGAACGTGAAGGAACGATTACTGCTATTGGAGCTGTATCGCCACCCGGTGGAGATATTTCAGAACCAGTTACTCAAAACACTTTACGGATTGTGAAAGTTTTTTGGGGGCTTGATGCTCCGTTGGCACAGCGACGTCATTTTCCTGCAATTAACTGGCTCACATCTTATTCACTCTATAAAGACAGTGTGGGAACTTATATAGATGGTAAAGAGAAGACAGATTGGAATAGTAAAATAACTCGTGCGATGAACTACTTACAACGGGAATCTAGTTTAGAGGAAATTGTTCGTCTTGTTGGAATTGATTCTCTGTCTGATAATGAACGACTAACTATGGAAATTGCTAAACAAATTAGAGAAGATTATTTGCAACAGAACGCTTTTGATTCGGTAGATACATTCACTTCGTTTGCAAAACAAGAAGCAATGTTAAGTAATATCCTAACTTTTGCTGATCAGGCAAATCATGCTTTAGAGTTGGGTTCTTACTTTACAGAGATTATGGAAGGTACCGTGGCAGTTCGAGACCGTATGGCTAGAAGTAAATATGTTTCAGAAGATAGATTAGATGAAATCAAAATTATTTCAAATGAGATTACACATCAAATTCATTTGATATTAGAAACAGGAGGTCTATAAATGAGTGTTATAAAAGAATACAGAACTGCTAGTGAAGTTGTTGGGCCTCTTATGATTGTTGAACAAGTTAATAATGTGTCTTACAATGAGTTAGTTGAAATTCAACTTCATAATGGAGAAATTCGTCGTGGACAGGTTTTAGAGATCCACGAAGATAAAGCAATGGTTCAGCTTTTTGAAGGATCTAGTGGAATAAATTTAGAAAAGTCTAAAATTCGTTTTGCTGGTCATGCACTAGAATTGGCTGTATCTGAGGATATGGTTGGTCGAATTTTTAATGGGATGGGAAAACCAATTGATGGTGGACCAGATTTAATTCCAGAGAAATATTTAGATATTGATGGTCAAGCTATTAATCCTGTATCTAGAGATTATCCAGATGAATTTATTCAGACAGGGATCTCCTCTATTGATCATTTGAATACTCTTGTACGTGGTCAAAAGTTACCAGTATTTTCAGGTTCGGGCTTACCTCATAATGAATTAGCAGCTCAGATAGCAAGACAAGCGACTGTTTTAAATTCTGATGAAAATTTTGCGGTTGTATTTGCAGCAATGGGTATTACTTTTGAAGAAGCTGAGTTCTTTATGGAAGAACTCAGAAAAACAGGAGCGATCGATCGTTCAGTCTTATTTATGAACTTGGCAAATGATCCTGCAATTGAGCGTATTGCAACTCCCCGCATTGCTTTAACTGCGGCAGAGTATCTAGCTTTTGAAAAAGATATGCATGTTCTAGTTATCATGACGGATATGACTAACTATTGTGAAGCGTTACGTGAAGTCTCGGCAGCTCGCCGTGAAGTTCCAGGTAGACGAGGCTATCCAGGATATTTATATACAAATTTATCAACTCTATACGAAAGGGCTGGTCGCTTAGTTGGTAAAAAAGGTTCAGTGACACAGATTCCTATTTTAACAATGCCAGAAGATGACATAACACATCCAATTCCTGATTTAACTGGATACATTACTGAAGGGCAAATTATTTTGTCGCATGAGTTGTATAATCAAGGTTATCGTCCACCAATCAATGTTTTACCTTCTCTCTCTCGATTAAAAGATAAGGGATCTGGAGAAGGTAAAACTCGTGGAGATCATGCTCCAACTATGAATCAACTGTTTGCAGCCTATGCCCAAGGGAAAAAGGTTGAAGAGTTAGCAGTAGTATTAGGAGAATCGGCTTTATCTGATGTAGATAAATTGTATGTGAAATTTACAAAGCGTTTTGAAGAAGAGTACATCAACCAAGGATTTTATAAAAATCGAAATATAGAAGATACGTTGAATCTTGGATGGGAATTACTATCAATTCTTCCTAGAACAGAGTTAAAACGTATCAAAGATGATTTGCTTGATAAATACTTACCTTTGGTAGAAGTTTAATCCAGAAATGGAGTGATTATCTATGGTGCGTTTGAATGTAAAACCAACTCGTATGGAATTGAATAACTTAAAGGAACGTTTGAAAACAGCTGAACGTGGACATAAGTTATTAAAGGATAAAAGAGATGAATTGATGAGGCGATTTATTTCTTTGATTCGTGAGAATAATCAACTTCGGAAAGAAGTAGAAAGTTATCTAATTGATAATCTAAAATCCTTTGCAGTTGCTAAATCATTAAAGAACTCTCTAATGGTGGAGGAATTATTTTCAATTCCATCGAAAGAAATTGAATTATTTGTTGAGAAAGAAAATATCATGAGTGTAACAGTTCCTAGAATGCATATGAATATTACTTCTCAAAATGAGAACAGTGAATATAGCTATTTATCTTCTAATAGTGAAATGGATGATGTATTTGCTACAATGAATAGTTTAATTGATAAATTACTAAGACTGGCAGAAGTTGAAAAAACGTGTCAGTTAATGGCTGATGAAATAGAAAAAACACGTAGACGTGTAAATGGATTAGAATATTCGATTATTCCAAACTTGTCAGAAACTATTCATTATATAGAATTGAAACTAGAGGAGGCAGAAAGAGCCAATTTAGTTCGTATTATGAAAGTGAAGTAGATCCTTTATTTAGATTTTTAATGAGATGAACAAATATCAGCTTGGATAAGGCGTTAAGCCTTTCTAAGCTTTTTTTAATGACAGTATCAGGACATCTTTTTCAAAATTTTGGTTTGTTAGATAATGAAAATGTTTCTACCAATATAGATTTAGGATTAATAAATCGTAAATGTAATTATAAAGAAAAAGATAAGTTAAAAAAAGATGTATTAGCAAGAGTTGGTCTAACTCATATTCATCTAGAAAAAAAGATATATGAATTGTCTGGCGGTGAAGCACAACGTGTTGCTTTAGCGAAAATCATTCTTAAAAATCCACCATTATTACTCGCGGATGAGCTGACTGCATCACTTGATCCGACGATTTCACAAGGAATTATGAAATTATTATTAGATATGAAAAATGAAAATCGTCTAATCATCATTGCAACTCATAATCCCGATATTTGGAATCAAGCAGATGAAGTTATAAATTTAAATCAATTATAGTTACAGTCAATATATATCTTCTATATTTTAAAGTTATTTTATCTGAATCCGTAAAAGCAGTTCAATCTTGTACTGCTTTTTTCTTTTACGACTTAGGCTGTTTGGTTTCATGAGCAAGCCCTCAAAGTGAACTAATAACAAATCATGAGAAGTCATAGTAATGAAATTTCTGTAATGGAAGTAGAGCGAATTGCTGAACCATTAAATGAGTATCTCTCGAAGTAGAAGAGTCTATTTTGACTTTTAGTCTGATAGAATGGTAGTTTAAAAATGTAAATGATAGCTACTGTTCATAAAACATAGAAGGTATGTACGGTGTTGTGAGAGGAGCTAGAAATTAGCACTTACCTGATTATTCCAACAACTCCAAAGATGTGATAAAAATTTCAACTACTCTTATCTATAATAAAGCTACCTGTTCTTTGAAAATTGAATTCACTCCGTCTTGATTAGCGTGCCTGTGTAAGTAGGGACTGAGAGTATTTCCCTGTGAAGGGCAACTGGCACAAGACGTGTGTGAGAATTTTCTAACAGACACGGAGTTTATCGTTACCAGACTCAAACGATGCGACAAACTAGATAAAGGAGTTAATCATGAAGGTAGTAAACTTGTATGATTTGAAACAAATGGGAAATAAAGGTGGTTATACCATCCAATTGATTCATCACTTTCCCTTTGGTATGGGCTTAGGACATCTCAAAAAAGACTACATTGAATTTAAACGTGTAGGTATTTTTGATGGGAAAGCAGTAGAAGTTACTCTTCGAGAACCTTATTCGAGAGATCTACTGCAGGTTGTCAAGTCGATTAAGCAACATCAGAAATTGATAGCTTATCGCTATAAAGAAGGAAAACTGCTATTTGTGAAGAAGGAGGCATTAGATGTCCTCTGAACAACAGGAACGAATGGCAGTTCAATATGCTGAGCGTAGTCTTTTATTTACTGTAAGAAGTCTCTTAAAGATTCTAGAATGGTCTAGACGTCAGGCTTTAGCACAGGATTCCGCCTATAAGATAGGGGTACAGAAATTAGAAGAATTGCTACAATCTCCCTATGCGATTGATACGATTAATCTGAAAAAAGATTTCTTAGACAAACCAATTGATATCGAGAAATTTAAAGCTTTTATAGAAAAAGAAGAGATTCCTTTAGCCATCGCTTGGCAAGGGGATTCTCTGCATTTCTACACGAAAGACCGTTCGATTCTAGACAATCATTTAGACCATCTGTTAGAAAAAATGGTTAATGATCCGGAGAAATTAGCTGATTTTACCATGGATAAGTCATTAGACGATGCAATTGATGAGGCTAAATCCCAAATTACCTTGAGACAAGAAGGGGCCGTCAAACAGAAAGAGATGGTGAGATGATGTACAGTGGAAAGAAATTCCTACTATTCTCACTGTTAGGTATCTTACTAGGCTATCTTTTTCATCGTTTGACGCTTTTGTATGATTCCTATACTGGAAATACCATAGATAAATGGACTCGTCTTCTGATGGAAGGTCAAGATGAAGTTCTTCAGTCGCCATGGAATGTTTCCTTTACTGGAAAATCAAGTGCTTTTTTTCTACTAGGATTTGTGATGATGTTGCTGGTTTATCTCTATTTAGAGACTGGTAAAAAACAATACCGAGAAGGGGTAGAATACGGGAGCGCCCGTTTTGGAACTCTAAAAGAAAAGAAGTTCTTTTACGGTAAGGAATTTTCTCATGATACGATCTTAGCACAAGATGTTCGTTTGACATTATTAGATAAAAAACCACCCCAATATGATAGAAATAAGAATATTGCGGTGATCGGAGGTTCAGGAAGTGGGAAGACATTTCGCTTTGTGAAACCCAATCTGATTCAGATGAATAGTTCCAATATTGTAGTGGATCCTAAAGATCACTTGGCCGAGAAAACGGGCAAACTCTTTTTAGAACATGGCTACCAAGTAAAGGTGTTAGATTTAGTCAATATGAAGAACTCAGATGGCTTTAATCCTTTTCGCTATATAGAGACAGAAAACGATTTGAATCGCATGCTGACGGTTTATTTCAATAACACCAAAGGCTCTGGCTCCCGTAGTGATCCATTTTGGGATGAAGCTTCTATGACTTTGGTACGAGCTTTAGCCTCTTACTTGGTCGATTTCTATAACCCACCTAAAACAAGAGAACAGCTCATAGAAGAAAGTCGTTTGAGTCAAACAGAATACCAAAACTTGTTGAAACGTCAAAAAAAAGAAGTGGAAGAGCGAAAAAAACGAGGGCGTTATCCAAGTTTTGCTGAAATCTCAAAACTCATTAAACACTTATCCAAGGGTGAAAACCAAGAAAAAAGTGTCTTAGAAATTCTATTCGAAAATTATGCTAAAAAGTATGGGACTGAAAATTTTACCATGCGAAATTGGGCAGATTTCCAAAATTATAAGGATAAGACTCTGGATTCTGTTATAGCTGTAACCACTGCTAAATTTGCCCTCTTTAATATTCAAAGTGTCATGGATTTAACCAAAAGAGATACCCTTGATATGAGGACATGGGGCAAGGAAAAATCAATGGTTTACTTAGTTATCCCAGATAACGATAGTACCTTTCGCTTTCTTTCAGCCCTCTTTTTTTCAACCGTATTTCAAACCCTAACAAGACAAGCAGATATTGATTTTAAGGGTCAATTGCCTCTTCATGTGAGAGTCTATTTAGATGAGTTCGCAAATATCGGAGAAATCCCAGATTTTGCTGAACAAACCTCAACAGTCCGCTCTCGGAACATGAGTCTCGTTCCTATTCTACAAAATATTGCCCAACTTCAAGGGCTCTATAAAGAAAAAGAAGCTTGGAAAACCATTTTGGGGAACTGTGATAGCTTAGTCTACTTAGGTGGGAATGATGAAGATACCTTTAAATTTATGAGTGGCTTACTCGGTAAACAAACCATTGATGTTCGAAATACTAGTCGTTCCTTTGGCCAGACAGGTTCAGGATCCCTTTCTCATCAAAAGATTGCTCGTGATTTAATGACACCTGATGAAGTCGGAAATATGAAACGGCATGAATGCTTGGTTCGAATTGCCAATATGCCTGTCTTTAAAAGCAAAAAATACAATTCTACTAAGCATCCAAACTGGAAGTACCTAGCCAATCAAGAAACCGATGAACGGTGGTGGAACTATCAAATCAATCCTTTGAATCAAAGACAAGAAAATCATCTTGAAGGCCTTAAAATTCGTGATTTAACTTTTGAATCTAGTTTAAAATAAAAATAGAAAAGAGGAAATAGATGATTACGCATTTTAAAGGTTTTGTTTATGGAGTTGACGCAAGTGCTATGTTTGCACAAGCTATGTCTTTATTGCAGAAGGGATTGATTGCGGTTGGTGCCTTTCTCGTTGTTGTGGGGATTGTCAATCTTGCAACCAACATTAAAGATGGTGGACCAGGTGTTCGAAATGCCATTCTTGAAATTGTCGGTGGTGTTATGGTCGGAGCTGCTGGAGCCTTTGTAACTCAAATTTCAATTTAGGAGGATAAACAATGACATGAATCTTAGTTTAGTCTCACCCTTTGTTTACCTTGCATCTGAAAAAATATCAGCTGAAAATTTATTTGAAGGATTTAATGTGGATTTACAATCTACGGTAGATCTGATTAAATCTCTATCTAGCTACAATCCAACTGTTTGGACTTATATGTCTAGTATTACTAAAAGTGTCATGCAGCCTCTTGGAGTTGCGATTTTATCAGTTGTTCTCATCCTAGAATTTTCGAAGATGGCAAAGAAAATTGCTAACTCTGGTGGAGCGATGACCTTTGAAGCCTTAGCGCCGATGTTGATTAGTTATATTATGGTCGCAGTTGTAATTACCAACACTACCGTTATTGTAGAAGCCATCATCGGGATTGCGAGTCACGCCATTGAACAAGTGGCCTCGATTGTGGCTCACGGTGGGGCAAAGTATGATACCATCTCTGGATTAAAAGGTTCAGGATTTATTGGCCGGATGATTGTGGGCTTTTTTGCCCTCCTCATTTGGCTTGTTCGGATAGTAAGTGCAGCCATGGTTAATCTTTTAGTATCTATTCGATTTATTCAACTCTACCTTATGATCCCATTTGCCCCTCTTACGATTCCAACATTTTTAAGTGATGAATGGAAGTCTATTGGTATTGGCTATTTAAAAAATATTATGGTCTATGCGGTACAAGGGGTTCTTATTTTTCTGATTGTTTCTCTTGTTCCTTTGTTTGAATCTGCTGGAAAAATAGCTGTTTCAAATGGTGCAGGAGTCCTGCAATCACTTGCGATTATGTTTGGTAGTTTGGTACAAGCTATCTTACTAATTATTGCCCTCGTTGGTTCTCAACGTACGGCTCGCTCAATTTTAGGTATGTAATTAGATAAAGGCTAGGAAGTGATTGCTTCTTAGCCTTTTTAGAAAGGAAAGTCATGAATACACGTGTCTTTAAAGACATCTCAAAATACCAACACAGGGCTTGGTTAGGTTTCACCACAAGACAAATCATCTTTGTTTTACCAGCCTTTATTGTCACAATTATTGTTTTGGGCTTGAATCTCTTTTTCTGGCAATTTGGAGATTGGTTTGTTTACGGTTTTGTGTTTGCCTTTACCATCCCCCTCATGCTTTTTGGAGTCTATAAACCCAATGATTTATATTTTGAACATTATTTGAAATACCGTCTTCATTTTGAATTAACGGTTCCCCTACGCACAATTACAGGAAAGAAAGGATCTGAACATGAAAAGAAAATCAAATACATTAAAGAAACAAAAAACTTCAATGACTAATCAGAAAGAAGTTAAAGGGAAAAAAGAGGAAGTGTTACCCTCAACGGCTAATACTATTTCCTATCAAGCCCTGTATCAAAATGGTCTGATGCAGGTAAAAGAAGATTATTTCTCACAAAGCTATTTACTTGGTGATGTCAATTACCAGACCGTTGGTTTAGAAGATAAGGGCGCAATCATTGAGAAGTATTCTGATTTGATTAACTCTTTAGATGACCAAACCAACTTCCAATTGACCATCTTTAATAAAAGATTGAATTTAGAAAAGTTTAGACAGAGTGTTCTGTATGAGGAGAAAGAAGATGGGTATGATACCTATCGTAAAGAATTGAATCGAATGATGAATCAAAATTTAGACAGTGGTGAAAATAACTTTTCAGCTGTGAAACTGATTAGCTTTGGTAGAAAGGATTCTAATCCCAAACAAGCTTATCGTTCCTTGTCTCAAATTGGAGAATATTTCAAGAGTGGTTTCTCAGAAATTGATGCTCGATTTGAATCCTTGGCTGGAGAAGACCGTGTCAACTTGTTGGCAGATATGCTTAGAGGAGAACACCATCTTCCTTTTTCTTACCGTGATTTAACGAGATCGGGTCAGACAACTCGTCACTTCATAGCACCTAATCTCTTGGATTTTAAAAACAAGAATTACCTACAAATCAATGACCGCTTATTACAGATTGTCTATGTGAGAGACTACGGCATGGAATTAGGGGATCAGTTTATCCGAGACCTCATGCAAGGAGATTTGGAATTGATTGTGAGCCTTCATGCTCAAAGTTCGACTAAGGCGGATGCCATGAAGAAACTACGAACAAAGAAGACCTTGATGGAATCCCAAAAGATTGGGGAACAACAAAAACTAGCTCGTACAGGTATCTATTTGGAAAAAGTAGGTCATGTATTAGAAAGCAATATCGATGAAGCTGAGGAACTCTTAAAAACCATGACCGAGACAGGAGATAAACTGTTTCAAACAGTCTTCTTGATTGGTGTTTTTGGTCAGGATGAAGAAGAACTTAAACAAGCCCTAGACACTATCCAACAAGTGGCCGGTTCAAATGACCTAATGATTGATAAACTACCATATATGCAAGAAGCAGCCTTTAATAGTTTGCTGCCATTTGGTTGTGATTTTTTAGAGGGAGTATCACGGAGTTTATTAACGTCCAATGTAGCAGTGAACTCACCTTGGACTTCAGTAGACTTACAAGACCGTAGTGGAAAATATTATGGTATCAATCAAATATCAAGTAATATTATTACCATTGATCGCAGCCTATTAAATACACCGTCTGGTCTGATTTTAGGAACATCTGGAGCTGGGAAAGGGATGGCAACCAAGCATGAAATTATCACGACCAAAATCAAGGAATCTGGTGAAAATACTGAAATTATCATTGTGGATCCAGAAGAAGAATACAGTATCATTGGACGAGCTTTTGGGGGAGAAATGATTGATATTGCGCCCGATTCCCAAACTTATCTCAATGTCCTTGACTTGTCTGAGGAAAATATGGATGAAGATCCTGTAAAGGTAAAATCAGAATTTCTTTTATCCTTTATCGGCAAGTTATTGGATAGAAAAATGGATGGAAGAGAAAAATCGATTATTGACCGAGTTACGAGACTCACCTATCAGTCATTTAAAGAGCCTTCTTTGGAAGAATGGGTTTTTGTCTTGAGTCAACAGCCAGAAGAAGAAGCGCAGAATTTGGCACTTGATATGGAACTGTATGTTGAAGGTTCTCTTGATATTTTTTCTCATAAGACCAATATTCAAACAGGATCCAATTTCTTAATCTATAATGTTAAAAAGTTAGGAGATGAGCTGAAACAAATTGCCCTTATGGTTGTTTTTGATCAGATATGGAATCGTGTCGTTCGGAATCAAAAATTAGGGAAGAAGACCTGGATTTATTTCGATGAGATGCAGCTTCTCTTATTAGATAAATATGCCAGTGATTTCTTCTTTAAATTGTGGAGTCGTGTCAGAAAATATGGAGCCAGTCCGACTGGGATAACCCAAAACGTCGAAACCTTATTGTTAGATCCAAATGGTAGACGGATTATTGCAAATAGTGAATTTATGATTCTCCTCAAGCAAGCAAAAAATGATAGAGAAGAATTGGTTCAACTCTTAGGCTTGTCAAAAGAACTCGAAAAATACCTAGTCAATCCAGAAAAAGGGGCTGGACTAATAAAAGCTGGTTCAGTTGTCGTTCCCTTTAAAAATAAGATTCCTCAAGGTACTCAATTGTTTGATATCATGAGTACGGATCCTGATAAAATGGCTTCTAATTAAGGGGAAGGTAAATGAAGGATAAAAGAGAAATCATACGTGCCCGAAAGGCATTTAGAAGAAGTCTAAAAGATGAGAAGAAATTCTTGAAAAAAGGAAAGAAGGAGGTAAGGAAACAGAAAAAAGATTCCGCTGTACTGGATGAAAAAGCATGGAAAAAAGAGATAAAAGAAAAGCTAGAGGAGATGAGAGAAGCTTCAAAGGCTAGAGTAAAACAAGCAAATGAAGACTACAATCACATCCTTCAAAATACTCCTCCATCTCTTTTGAATCGGAAAGAATTAAGAGACAGACGATTGCCTCATGCTAGGAAACGATTGAAAATAGCCAAGAAGCAATTTAGAGAAGCAAAGGCACAGTCAAAAGAAGAAAGAAAAGAGAGTCGTAAAGAAAGAAAAACCAATCAAAAATTTCTCTACGGTCAGGAATCGAAAGCAAAATCTAATTTTTTCTTTCAAGGGAAGAGTTTAGAAGAATTAAAAGCTAAGAAAGAAGTCAATGCTGCTAAAGAAAATTTAAAATCTACTAAAAAAGCCTATAAGTCCAAAAAAGTCAGTAGGAAAGCCAAAACTTTCCTTTATGTCCTTGGACGTGAAGGTGGAGAGTTAGCTTCAGAAAATGAAGATTTAGAAGGCTATCGCACACTTCAAGAGACCATTAGAAAAGGAAAACGCTACAGTAGGCTTTCTTATAATCTTGGAAAAGCTAGTGTCAAAACAGGACAAGCAACAGGTCGTTTTACCAAGAAAAGATTGACCAACACAAAAGAGCGATACCATCATTTTAAGGATGGGAAAGGATGGAAACTAGCGAAAGATAACCCAAGTTCCTTTAAGAATCGGTTTCGAAAATTAAAGAAACAAGGTCTTACCAGTGTCCGAAATATCTATCAAAAACTAAAAGCAGCCTTTTCCTTCTTTACATTTGCGGCTGGAAATCCTGTAACCTGGATAGTTGGAGGAATAGTCTTTCTTCTTTTACTTATGATGAGCTTCTTTTTAGGATTTTCATCTGCTAGTTTGATTCAACAAGATGAATTTGAATTAACAAAAGCTTATACCCACCTAACTTGGGAAGATGCAGAACATACTCGTACAAATGACAAAGGAATTACCTATTACACAAAAGTTGATGATGTGATGGGGTATATGAACTTTAAATTCCATGACTATGAGTTACAGAAACCAGTTCACTTATTTAGTTCAGAAACTTACAAGGATTATCTGTCTACTTTGTGGCATGATTTAAACGATGGGGAAGATTTGAAATCCATGCAAGACCTTTATGAAACTCCTAAGTATAAACTATCGAAAGACGATCAAGAGGAAATGAAGGAACTAAAAGAAGAGGGTGTATATGCTTCCATGCAGGAATTGGACAATCCATTTGAGGGGAAAAGCAATGAAGATAGTCTAACCATGACTTATCGCTATGGATACTATGATTTAGACGGAAAACCTACTCTTCAGGAGTACATTCTACTAGAAGCAAAGGCTCACCAAACGATTGTCGCACCAATGGATGGGGTCGTATCTCTAGATGGTGACAATGTAATTCTCACTAATGGAAAAGGAGAGAATGAGAGTCGATTGACCTTGTATTCCATTCATAATGGCCGTGCGATTGAGGGGACAAGGGTCTTAACTGGTGATGTTATTGGTGAAACACCAGACGATACAGGCTTGAAAGTTTCCTATCAAAAGTATAAGAACAAGAAAGACAAATTGGTGTATGTCAATCCGCAATTTTATTTTCCAAAAGTCATTCAACTTCAGACCACTATCTTACCTGCCATTGGTCAGTTTGGTGGGGATGAGTTTGAACGAGCAAAACATATTTATGAGTTTTTGAAATCTCAAGGGGCAAGTCCCCAAGCCATTGCGGCAATTTTAGGAAATTGGTCTGTAGAGTCTTCTATCAATCCTAAACGAGCTGAAGGGGATTATTTATCTCCTCCAGTTGGCGCTACCGATTCCTCATGGGATGATGAAAGCTGGTTAGCGATTGGAGGTCCAGCCATTTATAGTGGTGCTTATCCTAATATTCTTCATAGAGGTCTAGGTTTAGGGCAATGGACAGATACCGCAGATGGTTCAACACGTCATACAGCTTTGTTAAATTATGCACGCACCCAAAATAAGAAATGGTATGATTTAGACCTCCAGCTTGATTTTATGCTTCATGGGGATAGTCCTTACTATCAAAGTTGGTTAAAAGATTTCTTTGGAAATACGGGCAGTGCAGCCAATTTGGCCCAACTCTTCCTTACCTATTGGGAGGGAAATTCTGGTGACAAACTACTGGAAAGACAAACCAGAGCAACGGAATGGTATTACCAAATTGAAAAAGGCTTTAGCCAAACAAATGGAGGACAGGCAAAGAGTGACCCGCAATCCCTTGAAGGGGTTCGTGGAGACTTGTATGATCATTCTGTTCCTGGTGGTGGAGATGGTATGGCCTATGCCTATGGACAATGTACATGGGGTGTTGCGGCTCGTATGAATCAATTAGGCTTAAAATTAAAAGGAAGAAATGGAGAGAAGATTTCAATCATTAATACCATGGGCAATGGTCAAGACTGGGTTGCGACAGCTTCAAGTCTTGGTGGGGAAACGGGTTCCACACCAAGAGCAGGTGCTATTGTTTCCTTTGTGGGAGGGACACATGGCACACCAGCAGACTATGGTCATGTGGCTTTTGTAGAGAAGGTCTATGATGATGGTTCTTTTCTAGTTTCTGAAACCAACTATGGTGGCAACCCTAACTATACCTTTAGAAAAATTTCGCAAGCAGATAGTGCCATTAGTTTTGCCTATACGGTGAAATAAAAGAATCATGTCATCAGTTTAGGTGACATGATTCTTATTTTTTATAGAGTGACATATTTAATGCCATAGGCTGATAACTTACTTGATGATCGTCTTTAATCAATTGACTGTAAGCAACAAATCCGAACTGTTCATAAAATTGAATGACTTTAGGATGATTGATACTATCTAAAAATACCATCTGAGTTCCTACAATTGCTCGAAATTCTTCAATTTTTTGAATTACAATTTCAAATAACTCTTGTCCTGATAATTTATTTAGCTTTGTGTTTTTGCCGAATTGACCGATAAGTAACACAGGGAGATAATCAATATTTTTGGGACTTTTCCCTTTTAGGACGAGTTTCTTTTTTAAGGATTTCTCTAAATCAGAAATATCAACAACTTTGAGAGATAAACTAAAGAATCCTATGATGTTATTTGTTTCAGTTTCTTCAACGATAAAATTACGAGAACGATGTTGTTTTTCAAAATTGGGGGCTTTATCAGATAGATAAGTCAACATCTCTTCATTACCGTTGAAATCAACATTTTCTAAAATGATAGTTTTAAATAGCTCCTGAACTTGCTTCTCAGTTTTATCAGGAGCTAGCACTTGAATATTTTCAAGATATTGCTTAAGTGGTGTTACTTGAATTGTCATCTTACAGATACTTTGAAATGAGTTTATTTTTCGTTGGAGCGGTAGCGTCCTGTGATTCAATAGATTTCAAGACGGCTTGTAGCTTTTTAGATGGTTTATGATTAAGAATTTTTAGAGCATCTTCGTTTGTTAGTTTTATATCACGTGTTAAACTGATTGTAGCCATTTGTTCTACCTCCTGTTTCTACTTAAATTCATTATAGCTTATTTTGAACAAAAGTTCAATCTGAAGATATGTATGTTTTCTATAGTGTATAAATCCAAAATAAGTTTTTCTCTTGCATTTGTAGCACATATTCGTTAGAATAATGGTGTAGATGAGTGGTCGGCTCATGGTCAATCTGATAGTAATCTTGGACATAAGGGCCAAGCGGTGGCGGACACCAGAACGAAATCCGATAGCAATCTTGGACGTAAGGGCCAAGCGGTGGCAGACACCAGAATAAACCGACTGACTAGGTGACTTACAGGTTCTGTAAGTCATCTTTTTACTTTGATAATAATGTTTTATCATTTTAAGGAGAACGCAGTTTTGGCTCGTTCTCTTTTTTGTTGTGATACTTCTTTCAAGGAATATTTGGTAGGATTGGAGTGTAAAAAGATTAACTAGGAAAGAAGGAAGTATATGGAAGCCATTTATCAACGTGATTCGGATCAAGATGGACTGACTGATGCTCAAGAATTGACGCTAGGAACCAATCCTCTTAGCGCAGATTCTGATGGTGATGGTCGTTCAGATTTAGTAGAAGTAGAAGAAGGAACCAATCCCTTAGAAAAGGATTTACAAGACATAGACCAAACAAGTATAACTGAACCATCTTCAGTATTTATGGAAATGAAACAAAAGATTTCAGATATGATGGAGAGTCACTACAAGGAATTTATAAAGGCTCTTATTAGTATTGAAACAGGGATTGAAAACGAACAAGACCTTGAAGACTTATATACTTACTACATGAGAACAGATGCCGTTTCTCTTTTGTCTAGTGATTTAGAAACCAGTCCTCAAGAGGTTGAAATGGAGATAGAGTTGTAGGGGAATCATGTGATTCTCCTATTTTCATATAGATGAAAGGAGCGAGTATGGAAGTAATACAATTATTGGCTATGTTTCGTGGAACAATTCCAAAAGATAGGGAGAAAATGGACCTATTTCTTCGTTATCAAGCGCAACATTTTGATGAGAAATGGCAGGATTTGGTAGAGAGTTTTTTGGCTGAAGAGGGCAAGATAGAAGAGATTCCTCACGTCTATTCTTTTGATCAAGATATTGTTTCTTTCCTAGAGGCCAGTTCTGAAAATCATGACCAAGATTTAGAAAGTTATACAAGAAATTTTGGACAAGCAGGTCTAAGTAAATTATCTCAATTAAGTAGTTGGGAGAAAAACTTGGTGCTAGAAGTCGCAACCTATAACCTTTCCACTCGATTTTACATCCAATCTGAAAAAGAGAAGTTAGAACCATTAAGTGAGCTTGTATTTCATCAGAATCAGGATGTCAATTTAGTCAATGTCTATCGGGTTGCGAATAATCTATCTGACCGTGTTAGTAGAGATATAGAGGAATTTCTGCTAATGGTTGATTCCAAAGAGCTTAAAAAAGAAGTTCTTGAGATTCATTTTGAAGAAAAAGAGGGAGCTGTTCTAGCCTATTTGGGTTCTGAATTAATGGCTACTTTAGATACCGTGACGGATCTTGTCCATCATGAAGAAAACTACACACAACTCCCACTGACACAAAAGCTGAAGATTATTACTCATTTTGATGAAGTAAAGGCTATAAGAGAAAAGTCTAAGCAAGTAGAGGAAGTGGTCTTACCTTTAGATAATATTGACCAGGTAGAAGAAAATGTGGAAGTTCATTCCCTATCTAAAGTAGATAAAATTGTAGAAGAAGCTTTGAGGGAATATCCAATCAGTTCACAAGTAAGTTATAAAGGTCAAGTATTTCAGTTGGTTTCGATTGAAAATGCCCAGTTAAATGACTTAGTTCGCCTAGAGCTATTCAATGATTCCAAGCAGTTATTTGAAGAAAATCCTATCTTATACTTGAACAGTTTGGAAGAGATTGAACAAGTATTGTCTCTCGTAGAACTTGCAAAAGAAGATTCAGAGATTGAGATTGATTCATCAAGAGAAAGTCAGGAAATAGATTTGTTTTCCTATCTGGAAGAAGAAAATGAAAATGAAAATGAAAAGGAAAAAGATAAGGAAACAGAAACGCTTATTTCAGATATAGAAGAGACGGATGTCCCCGTTAAAGATTTTGTTTTTCCAGATGATTTAGAGGACTTTTATCCTAAGACAAATCGAGAAAAGATTGAAACGAATATCGCCGCAATTGAACTTGTTAAAAGATTAGAAAAAGAGGGACGACAAGCGAATCCAGAAGAACAAGAGCTACTAGCCAAGTATGTCGGCTGGGGCGGTCTTGCCAATGAATTTTTCGATGAACTCAATCCAAAGTATGAAACAGAACGTTTAACTCTTAAGAGCTTAGTAAGTAAATCAGAATACTCGACCATGAAACAAAGTTCTCTCACAGCCTATTATACAGACCCACTGATTATTCGCCAGATTTGGCAAAAGTTACTGGATGATGGTTTTGAAGGAGGAAGGATATTAGATCCTTCTATGGGGACTGGGAACTTCTTTGCGGCGATGCCTAGAAGTATACGAGAGAGATCAGAACTCTATGGAGTTGAATTAGACAGTGTGACAGGCGCAATCGCAAAACAACTCCACCCCAATACCCATATTGAAGTGAGAGGATTTGAAGAAGTTCCCTATCAAAATAATAGTTTTGATTTAGTCTTAACGAATGTTCCGTTTGGAAATTTTCGGATTGCAGATAAAAACTATGATAAACCTTATATGATTCATGATTACTTTGTCAAACACTCACTTGATTTAGTAAGAGATGGAGGACAAGTGTCTATTATCTCATCTATCGGGACAATGGATAAGCGGACAGATAATGTCTTACAAGAAATTAAATCCAACACTCATTTTTTAGGGGGAGTTCGGTTGCCAGATACGGCTTTTAAAAAGATTGCAGGTACTCGAGTGACTACAGATCTCCTCTTCTTTCAAAAGGACCAAGCAAAGAATCTTAATGAAGAGGAGCTTGTCTTTAGTGGCTCTATTCCCTTTGAGGAGGATAAGCGTGTCTGGATCAATCCTTATTTTGATGGGAAATACAATACACAAGTTTTGGGTGAATATGAGGTACGTAATTTTAATGGAGGAACCCTCAATGTTAAGGGGGTATCAGAAATATTAGCTACTGACATTATGGAAGCATTAGAAAATGTGGAAGAACCTAAACCAATTGACAATTCTTTGAAAGCACCTGTTTTTATCCAAGAAGAAGTGGATAATTCGATCCCAAGTCGTATACGTGAGGACTTAGCGCTCTATTCTTTTGGATATGAGAGAAATCAAATTTATTACCGAGATACGCATGGCATTCGGAAAAGTTCAAAAGTAGACGAAATTAGTTATTATGTAGACGAGAAGGGAGAGTTTAAAGCTTGGGACAGTTCTTTGTCTGAACATAAAATAGACCGATTCGTGCAACTTCATTTGACAGATGAGGAAGCACTAGATGTTTACAAGTCAGAAGAAGCGAGTAAAAGAGGGAAATATAAGGGACTGTTCAAAAAAACTGTCTTTTATGAAAGTCCCTTATCGGATAAGGACATTAGTCGCATTAAGGGCATGGTTGTTTTGAGAGAGACCTATCAATCCTTAATTGAAATTCAACGTCATCCAGATTATAATCGGACAGATTTTCAGGTATTACTTAGTAAACTCAATCGTGACTATGACCGCTTTGTAAGTCAATTTGGATACTTGAATGCCTCCGTTAATCGGAACTTATTTGATAGTGACGATAAGTATTCTTTACTAGCAAGTTTAGAAGATGAATACATTGATTCTAAAGATCAGAAAGTAAAATATAAAAAATCTTTAGCCTTTGAGAAAGCATTGGTTAGGCCAGAGAGAGTGATTGCAAGAGTTTCAACGGCTCTAGATGCCTTAAACTCTAGTTTATCGGATGGTAGAGGGGTTGATTTAGACTATATGGTATCAATTTATCCCGAACATAGCCAGGCTGCTATTTTAGATGAGTTAGGTGACCAGATTTTAATAGATCCAGAAAGCTATTTAAGAGGGGAAAGAAAATATCTTTCTAAGAACCAGTTTTTATCAGGAGATATTCTCAACAAGATAGAAGTAGTTCAACTATTAGTGGAGGAAAACAACCAAGAATATGATTGGAACCACGCTTTAGATTTGTTAGAATCTGTTCGCCCTCCACGGATTCATCTGGCAGATATTGAGTTTAAAATAGGGTCACGTTGGATTCCTCAATCCGTTTATGGTAAATTTGCCTTTGAATGTTTTACCAATCGTGAATTTGAATTGTCTTCGCCTGATGTTGAACAAGTTATTGAAGTGAATCCTGTAGATGGCCAGGTTCATTTAAGGACATCATTTGTTTATCGCTATCCAAGTGCCAAAGATAGTAGTCTTGGAGTCAGTGGGTCACGTTATGATACAGGAAGAAAGATTTTTGAGAATTTACTAAATTCAAACCAACCGACGATTACTATGACTGTTACGGAAGGAGAAAAGAAAAAGACTATCACAGATTTGGAAAAAACCTCTGTTCTAAGAGCAAAAGAGCAGCATTTACAAGAGCTCTTTCAAGAATTTGTCTCACGGTATCCAGAAGTCCAACAAGTTATTGAGGAAAGCTATAATCGTCTTTATAATCGAACGGTTAGTCGAGAGTATGACGGTAGCCATCTAGTCATTGATGGCTTGGCACAAAATATCAGTCTTCGTCCTCACCAAGAGAATGCCATTCAAAGAATCGTAGAAGAAAAAAGAGCTTTATTAGCTCATGAGGTAGGTTCAGGAAAGACCTTGACCATGCTTGGTGCTGGGTTTAAATTAAAGGAGTTGGGGATGGTTCATAAGCCCTTGTATGTGGTGCCCTCTAGTTTGTCTGCTCAATTTGGCCAAGAAATCATGAAATTTTTCCCTACTAAAAAAGTCTTTGTGACCACTAAGAAAGATTTTGTGAAGGCGAGAAGAAAACAATTTGTGTCACGTATTATTACAGGAGATTACGATGCCATTGTCATTGGGGATTCTCAATTTGAAAAAATCCCTGTCAGTAAGGAAAGACAGATGAATTATATCGAGGATAAACTCAATGAACTACGAGAGATTAAAACACATTCAGAAAATAAGTATACCGTTAAAGAAGCAGAACAATCAATAAGTGGTCTAGAGAGACAATTGGAAGAACTCCAACGCTTTAATCGTGATAGTTTTATTGATTTTGAGAACTTAGGAATTGATTTTCTCTTTGTGGACGAAGCACATCACTTTAAAAATATTCGTCCGATTACTGGCCTAGGAAATGTAGCAGGGATTACCAATACAACGTCTAAGAAGAATGTGGATATGGAAATGAAGGTTCGACAGATTCAGGAAGAACATGATTTTAAGAATATTGTCTTTGCGACAGGAACACCTGTTTCCAATTCTATTAGTGAGCTCTACACTATGATGAACTACATTCAACCGGATATCTTAAAACGCTATCAAGTTGATTATTTTGACTCTTGGGTAGGTGCTTTTGGAGAAATTCAAAACTCTATGGAATTAGCTCCTACAGGGGATAAGTACCAACCTAAGAAACGATTCAAAAAGTTTGTCAATCTACCTGAGTTGATGAAAATCTATAAAGAAACAGCCGACATTCAAACACAAGATATGTTGGATTTACCTGTTCCAGAAGCTCATATTATCCCTATTGAGAGTGAGTTAACTGAAAACCAGAAACTCTATTTAGAAGAATTGGTTATGAGGTCAGATATGGTCAAATGTGGAACAGTTGATCCGATCCAGGATAACATGTTAAAGATAACAGGTGAGGCACGAAAACTAGCAATTGATATGCGTTTATTGGACTCTAGTTATAGTCTAGCAGACAATCATAAACTGCTTCAGGTAGTGGATAATGTTGAAAGAATTTATCGTGAGGGAATGGAACATAAGGCTACTCAGATGATTTTTTCAGATATTGGAACACCTAAGAAAAAGGACAATGGCTTTGATGTTTATTCTGAGATTAAGGCTTTATTAGTTGATAGAGGAGTCCCTAGTAAGGAAATTGCCTTTGTACATGATGCCAATAGTGATGAAAAGAAGAATAGCTTGTCTCGAAAGGTCAATGCAGGAGAGGTGCGGATTCTTCTTGCCTCAACTGAAAAAGGAGGAACAGGTTTAAATGTTCAGAGCAAGATGAAAGCAGTTCATCATCTGGATGTACCGTGGAGACCAAGTGACATTCAGCAACGCAATGGACGGATTATCCGACAAGGAAATGAAAATAAGGAAGTGGATATTTACCACTACATTACCAAAGGTTCGTTTGATAATTATCTATGGGCAACTCAGGAGAACAAACTCCGTTATATTAAGCAGATTATGACTTCTAAGGAGCCAATTCGTGCTGCAGAAGACATTGATGAGCAGACCATGACAGCTTCTGATTTTAAGGCACTAGCAACAGGTAATCCTTATCTCAAATATAAGATGGAACTAGAGAATGATCTAACTCTATTAGAAAATCAAAGACGCGCCTTTCAGCGCAGCAAGGATCACTATCGTCATACAATCTCTTACTGTGAAGAAAATATGCCCATTCTTGAGAAACGATTAAGCAAGTATGAAGGCGACATTCAACAGTCTGAAATGTCGAAAGACCAGGCATTTTCTATGACAGTAGGCAAACAAGCTTTTGAGCAACGAGCTGAAGCAGGGGAATCCCTACACCGTCTTATTCGTCATAATCAAGCTGACAGCAAAGAATTTCGTACCTTAGCAAGCTATCGAGGATTTGACATTAAAATGCTTAGTCTTCCAATAAATCAGCCTCTTCCTGAAACCTTCTCTGTTAAAATTGTAGGAGAAAATCAGTATTCTGTCAGTTTGGATTTGTATTCTCCTTTGGGGACAATTCAAAGACTTCAGCATACGATTGATCACATTAAAGAGGACCAAGTGAAAACTCAGAATTTATTGGATGAATTACAGGATAAATGGACTACTGCTAAAGTTGAAATTGAGAAAAATTTTCCAAAGGAAGAGGATTATCAAACTAAAAAGGCCGAATACGATGTACTCGCGCCATTGATTGAAACAGAAACGGATTTAGATATTATTGATCAGGCCTTAAGACAATTCCACGAAAAAGGAAAAGAAAAGCAAGAACAACTTTCTTTTGAATTAGATTAAAAAATAGATACAAATAGCGGACAAGAAAAGAAAAGCGCGGTAAAATAAAGATAGAAAGAAACGAGGTAACGATTATGATGGAAGATACCTATTATCAATTAGAAGAGGCTTTGGTACAGGGATTTCAAACACCTGAAGAATACCAAACCTACAAGGAATTAAAGGAACATTATGAGGAAGTGACAGGGGATTACAGCTTTTCCAAACGAGAACTTACTAGCCAATTGGAAATCGCTCTTCAGAATCATCGAGGTGTGGACTTTGAAGAATATGAAAAAGAGGACTATCTGGAATTGGTTCAAAAACTAGAAGAGTTTGATTCCTCTCTTGCCACCCATTATCGTCAATTGATTGACTAGAAAGGAGAAAGTCATGAATGATTTACTCCTTATCCCAGTAATTTTTTTAGCAGTAGGAGGAATTCTCATTCTTTTATGGAGACTCTTTCTTATTGCCAGTGGACTTTTCTTGATTGGTTTTGTCAGTTTCCTTATTTTCGTGGAGGTCTATGGAATTTATTTGTTCTTTACTGAACCGCCCCTTTATATGGAAGATTTATCCCAGAATGGTCTGATCAGTTTTACAGGATTTTATGTGGTCTTTAATCTAACCTTGCTTGTATGTAGTGTTTTGAAAATCATTAGTTGGACAAGAAGATTGAAAAGTAGCTGAGCAAGAGATTGTTCAGCTACTTTTTAATTGGGTACTATAAAAATTTTTCTCGAAAATAAAAAACTTGCACGATTTACTCATTACTTAGCCAATACTAGAGTTTATACTAGTTACTGTAAAGATGATCATCTAAAAGAAGGAAGTAGGCAACCTTATGGCTAAAAATACAAGTCGTCCAGAGATTGATTCTCTAAGTTTCGAGGTTGAAAACCAAGAACTTTCCGGTAAATCAGGTTCTGGTTGGTTTACAGCTGTTCAACTTACATTGGCGGGACGTTGTGAACGTTGGTTCACAGGCTCTTTCGAATGCACAACGAACAATGTGAAATGCGGATAGCCTAGATTTCGATACTCATCAATTTGAAAATGAAATTTTAAGTTAATATAAATTTGTAGAAATTAAACTGTTTTTAATGATTCTTTTACTTAAATTTTCATTTTCTTTGGAGAGTATAGAACTAGGTTTAAACCATAGTGAGTAGGAGGAGAATAAAATGAGAAATCCAGTAATACAGACATCTAATTTATCAAAATCCTATGATGGGAAAATTATCTTAGATAAGATAGACTTTACGCTAAAACAGGGAGAAATTTATGGCTTACTAGGAAGAAATGGAGCTGGAAAGACAACCTTTATCAAGGCTATTTTAGGCTTGACAGCTATGGATAGTGGTGAAGTGAATATTCTATCTGAAAAACTGTTAGGTGAATTTTCTAAGGATTTGCTATCTCAAATCGGTGTGGTATTGGACAGTGCTTCTTTTTATCCTAATTTAACGGGACCTGAAAATCTCTCTATTTTTGCAAGATTGAGAGGAATTTCGCTAAAACAGGTAGAGCAAGCTTTACAAGTAGTAGGATTAGATGGGGAAAATAAAAAACTATTCAAGCAGTATTCTCTGGGAATGAAGCAAAGGTTAGCAATTGCTAACGCTATTATGCACCAGCCGAAAATTCTGATATTAGATGAACCAACAAATGGTTTGGATCCTATTGGTATCCTTGAAATGCGCCGTTATCTAAAGGAACTCAGTACCAATCATGGCATTTCGATTTTAATATCCAGTCACATTATTTCAGAACTTGAAAAGCTTGTAGATAGAGTTGGGATACTGCATGATGCCCACCTTATGGCTGAAAAGACTATGCAGGAATTAATAGATGGTGCAGATAAAAGGAAAATCCACCTAATTGTTTCGGATGCTCCTCAAGCTAAGGAAGTGCTTTGCAGGATAAATCTGCAAGAACAGATTAGTATTCTTTCGGATATAGAACTTGAACTTCAGGGAGAATCACCTACTTTTGACATTGCAGTCGTATCTAACTCCTTAAAAGATAACGGAATAGTTCTAAAAGAATATTCTTATAAAAACAATGAAAGTTTAGAGGATTACTTTAAGCGGGTAACAGGAGGTGAGGGAATTGCTTGATTTAGTGAAGATTGAATTTCTCAAACAAAGGCATCAAAAACTGAATTTTGTCGTATATGGTGTTGTTTCCCTCTACCTAGCTCTCATCTGTTATTATGTAAATGATGCGAGAGGCTTGTTTGACTCCTTTCCCTTTGTCTATAAATTTTCTTTGTCTTATTTAAACTTTTTGATTCTCCCTTTGTATTGTGTTTCCTATACAATACAGGCATTTGGTGTAGAATATCGCTATCGCATCATGAACAACTTGAAACTCGCTTCAGCAAATCTAATGAAGACATTCTGGGCTAAGATTTTGTATATAGAAATCAACGCTCTGTGTATCATGTTATTCACCTATATTTCGGTTTCCTTATTCGCACTACTATCCCGCTTTTCTTCGACAGTCAGTTTGTCTTTATTATTAAGATTCTTCTATCTTTGTATGAGTAGTGGTATCTTAATTCCCATGGGAGTATTTCCTTTAGTTGCTTTGGTCATGATAAAAGTCAGAGGCAAGGAGATAGTTGGGAATTTGGTCGGTGTCATGTATGTTTTAGTGTCATTTTTTTTAGCAAGGACGAGTCCAAATATCAGTCCAGTAACAAGTGCTAACAGTTTAATCTGGGAAGGAAACAGAGAAGGAGTGGTGCTTCAACAGCCAGCTATCTTATCGATTGTTGTACTAGATTTATCTTTACTTGTTTTGTCTTTCTTGTCCATTAAATCTTGGTTAAGAAAGGTGGATGAATAAATGTTGATGCTAGAATTGACTAAACTAAGAAGGCGAAAGATACTGTATATGATTCCCTTTGTAGCCATCCTGCTCTTTTTGTTAGAGTTTATGATTGGTCATCAGATTTATCAAGGGCATTCGTACGGTAGTGTGAATGGCTGGTATGTAGAAAATGGTTTCTTCTTTTTGAACTACTATTTTCTCCTCCCTTTTGCGAGCATGATTTTAGTGGATTTGATAAGAATAGAACAAGTGTCTAAAACGATTTCAAATCTCAGACTAATTCCTGTCGATTTGAAACAATTACTCCAAGCGAAATTTATGCTTGCTTTGTTGATTAATCTACTAGTCAGTGAATTCACTTTTTTGGCTATGCTGGTCCTAGAGTTAATGGATGGTGATTTTGCTTTCTCTAGTCTTGCAATGTTATCTTGGGGACTTGTTTATGGAGCAATTGCTTTTGCTTATACACTGTCTGCTGGTATTATTGTCCTCTTCTTAGGAAAATATCGGAAGGAACTTATCCTTGCCCTACCACTTGCCTTTTTATTGTCATTTGCAGGTTTGTTTGCTTTAACAACGGTTGTTGGGCGGTATTATCTGGCAAATTTACTACTAATCATCATGGAGCAATTTACGGTTTTAACAGTTTCTGTATATGCCATTTGGTTGGTTACCTTGGTGGCATGTCTCCTTTATTTGTTGGCAGATAAACGCATGATGAACATTATTTTTGCTTATAAATGACTGTAATCATAACTTTCAGAGTTATAATTACAGCGGATTTAAATATTTGTTACTGGTATCTCTTTTGAATTTTTTAATCCCAAAGGTTTGAGGTGTCACTATATTTAATAAGAGAAATCAGTAACTAGAAAGGGATTCAACAATTATGTCTGATTGGAAAAAACCTATTTACGAATCACTAAGTACAGAAGGTAATCCAGCTGGGGATATCTTGCGTGAACTTAGCGATAGCGAGATGGACCAAACTATGGCTGGCGGAACAGCTAGATCTTATTGTGCATGTTATTCAGGAGAGCATTCTTGTGGTCGTGGTTGTACTATCACCACAGAGTGTCCTTTCTTAACATTCATTTGTTGTTAATAGATTAATTCTATTGAATCTTTGGGATAGGTGACACCTAAAAGTAGGATGTCACCTGTTATTTTATATTTAGGAGTTGAAAATGAATCGAAAATTAAACATAACAGATTTTAAAGATGCTTCTTATTTCTCTGAAAGAAAAATTTCTAGTCATGATTTAGGGGATGGTTTGAAATCAAGAAAAAGAAAAGAGTATTGGGATAATTTTATTGGAGAAGGTTCTAATGAATTTTGGGAATATTTACAAGAAAAAAATGATTTTTCTAAACATGATTTAGATATTTTTTTGGAAGAACGTACATATGATGTGAAAGATATAGATTCATTTTCACATATGAACGAATTTATAGAGTTCTTTTTTAAGAGAAATGATTATACATTACCAGAGTTTTATATAGTTGACAGTGAGGGAAAACGAAAACCTATTTTCAGTAATTTTGTCATACCATTTTTGAAATTTGCTGCCTATAAACTTGAAGATAATTTGAGTAGTCAGAATTTGAAAGTCACTAGAGACGTCTTGAATAGTTTATTAATTGCGTTATTCCAACAAATTTTGAATATTTCTTACAGAACATTGATATTAGAATTACAAGTTCTGAAAGAACAAAATATGTTAAAAGGTGAAACTGGAGAAAAAAGATTTAAATATTTTTCAGAAATATACTTATCGGACCATTTTTGGGATATATTAAAAGAATATCCTGTTATGTTTCGATTGATTATTGAAAATATTCAAAATTGGGTTACTAATAATGTAGAATTTTTAACAAACCTAAAAGAAGATAAAGCATTATTACAGGAACATTTTTCTATCAATGGGGAGTTAACAAAGATTGAATCTGGTGTGTCAGATTTTCATAATCATGGAAAATCAGTATATCTCCTTTGGTTTGGAACAAATAAGTTAGTATATAAACCAAGAGATTTAATATTGGATGTGAAGTTTCAAAACTTGCTTAGCTGGTACAACCTGAAATTCAATAAAAATCTATATGTAACAAATATTTTGAATCGTGGAAATTATGGATGGGTAGAGTACATAGAACACTTACCATGCACATATGAATCTGATTTTATTCAGTTTTATACACATCTAGGATACTTGTTATTCTTATTATTTGCTATGAGGGGAAACGATATTCATTTTGAAAATATCATAGCTAATGGTAATAGACCAGTTCTTGTCGATATTGAAACATTATTTCATAATACAACGGAATACAGAAAGGAATACGAAACGGCAGATAAACTAATATTCTCTTTATTAGAAAAATCTGTGAAAAGAGTAGGTATTTTACCTAATATAGTTTGGGGTAAAGATGGGAACTCTGGGGTGGATATTAGCGGTCTAAGTTCAAGCGCAGGAGAGATGATTCCGATTGAACGTGCAAGTATCATGCATAGTATGACGGATGAAATGAAAATTGGTTATGAACAATCCGCATTGCAAAGTAAAGATAATCAGCCTTTTATTCTATCGGGCAAGGACGTTGATTTGAATTCATATAAAAATTACGTTTCTGCTGGCTTTAAAGAAGCTTATGAAATTATTTCAAAAGATCCTTCATCAATAGAAGAGTTTCTGGTTGAGATAGAAAAATTTAATAATGCGTATTCTAGACAAATAATGAGGCCCACACAATTTTATTCTAATTTAATACAAACATCTTATCATCCTAGTTTTTTAAGGAGTGGTCTAGATAGGGAAATGTTATTTTCAAAAGTTTGGAAAATAGTTTTTGAGGATAAAAAAGTACAAAGAATAGCTAGTTCAGAATTCGAATCATTATTATTGGGTGATATTCCATTATTTCAGACAAAAATATCTGATAGATTCTTATGTTCTGAACTAACGAAATATCAAAATTTCTTTAATATTTCAGGAATAGAATTAGTAATTCAACAAATAAGAGACTTTTGTCAGAAGGATATGGAATTTCAGTTAAATTTGATTGAAACAACTTTGAATTACGATCCTTCGTATAATTTAGTTCAGGATTCTTTTGTGCCTCTAAAACCATCTGTAAAAGTGATACATAATTTAAATGAGAAAGAAATACAAGAAACAAAAAGTAGAATTGTACCTCTAACAGAAAAAATTGCTGACTATTTATCTAAAATTTCATATAGTGGTACTTCAGGAGATATATGCTGGGTAGACATGAACATACTGGGAGAGAAAACGAATGATTGGAATATGGTTCCAATCGGATGTGATCTGTATAATGGTATATCAGGTATTATGTTATTCTATTTATTCTTATATTTGGAGACCAAGAAAACAGATTATCTCATATACTTGAAAAAATGTTACCGATCTCTCAAGTATTATTTAGATTCAAGAAAGCAATTTGCTAATCACTCTCAGGTATTGTTTGGAGGTTTTTCTGGAGAGACACCCATTATATATGTATTATTGTTGCTGAAGACAAGGATGGCTGAACACTTTAATTCTGATGAACTAGATGTTTATATCTATGATATTATTGATGATTTGAAAAAAGGATATAGAAATGATGAAAATTTTGATGTTCTTGTAGGTTCTGCTGGTGCGATTATACATTTGCTAAATGTATTTGAAGTTACTAGAGACGAAGCTCTCTTGATATTAGCGCATGATATATTTAGTCATTTAGAAAAAAATTCTATAAAAATTACTATTGAAGGGCAAGATGGAAGAGCATGGAAAGGAACGATGGCTTCCAATCCTTTAGCGGGTTTTGCACACGGAGTTTCAGGAATTGTGTGGGCGTTGTCAAAACTTAGTAGATATTTCCCAGAAGATAAAAAGCTTAAAACTATAATTAAACAAGGTATAATTTTTGAAAATTCTATGTTTGATACTGAAAAATCTAATTGGTCAGATTATAGAGAAACAGAAAGTGGTATCAAATATAAAGATATTGTTGAAAATATTCCTGTTTCATGGTGTCATGGTGCTCCGGGTATACTTATAAGTAGATTAGAATTGTATAAAAATAATACATTAAATATAGAGTTTCGAAAAACAATGAAATCTGATATGGATGTAGCTATTGATACAACAATAAAATATGGTTTTGGAAAAAGCCACTGTCTATGCCATGGAGACTTAGGGAATCTAAACATTCTATTTTATGTTGCTAAGAAAACGAACTCTGAGCATTTATACAGCGTAGTTTACTCCTATCTTAATACGATTCTTGATGATTTAGAATCAGAAAATTGGAAATGCGGTCTTCCGTATAAGAATTCTCCAAGTCTAATGAGTGGAATAGCTGGAATAGGATTAGGCTTACTAACTTTGAATAATTTATCAATTCCTTCTGTAATTAATCTAGAAATTTGGTGATTCAAATTGAAAAAGGTAAAATTCATACAACAATTATCTGATACCAGTTGTGGTTTAGCATGCATGGCAATGATTTTAGATTATTATGGGCATGAGGCAAACTTATATGAATTATGCTGTGATTTTGAGAATTCAAGGGATGGATTATCCATTAGAGATATTAAAAATATAGCTTCTTATTTTGGATTGGATTCAAAGGCGTCTGAGATTTTAAATGTTAAAACATTTTTGGGGAACAAAATTGTAGAACCCTATATAGCTTTAACTAGTAATGCTCATTATATTGTAGTGGAAAAACATAATGAGCATAGTGTAGTATTCATCGATCCAGAACAAGGTAGAATAACAGAAGATATATCAAACTTTGCAAATAATATATCTGGTATTGTAATCTTCTTCTCACCAAATAGGAAATTTACTAAAAAAAAGAAACATAATAATTTTTTTAAAATATTGAAGATAGGTAAAATTGATATTAAAAGGCTAAGTTATATTTCTTTAATATCAATCTTGGTACAGAGTCTCACCTTATTATTACCTTTGCTAACAAGATTTATTATTGATAATGTAATTAGTCAAGGAGAAATGTATCATTTAGGGATGCTTATTTCAGTTTTTTCCTTAATTATATTTTATGCGTTATTTAGCTTCATACGAACTAAATTAATCATTATAGTTGAGAAGAGATACATATTTACATTAAAAGATAAAATTGTTGGCAAAATTTTCACTCTACCTATGAAATTTTTTGATAGTAGATCTTCAGGTGAAATTGTAACTCGAATCAATAATTTAGATTCTTTAGAGAAAATAATTTCAAGTGGAATATCAAGTTTGTTAATTGATTTATCTACAATTATTATTGCTTTTATAGCTATGGCAATGATTTCATTATATTTTACACTTATAATCACATGTTTTGCTGTGTTTTTATTCATTGTTTTATATTTTTTGTTAAAAAAATTGGAAGAAAAGAATTCGAATTTTATCAGTTCTAAAGAATTGACTCAAGGTTATTTGATGGAAATTTTTTCTAATCTATTATTTTTGAAAGTCTCAGCAAAAGGAGATGTTTCATATTCTAAATGGAAAGAAATGTTTAATAATGAGCTTAAATTTGATGTTGAGCGTGAAAATTATCTAAATATTTTTCAGACTTTTATTGCTATTTATAGACTCGTACCAAACTTACTAATTTTAATTTTGGGAGGACTAGAAGTACAGCAGCATATGATGTCTCTGGGGAATTTAATGTCATTTTTATCATTGGTTTCTTTGCTTCTTTCACCTATTACTCTAATCGTACAAAACTGTTTTCAATTTCAATTTTGTTTTACAATTTTAGATAGAGTTTTTGATATCATTTATACTCCAGAAGAGAAAAATCAATTTTCTATTTCTAAACTACCCCCATTTGAAATGATGACTTTCAGAAATTTGAGTTTTGCTTATAGTAGTGCCTATAAAGTTATTTATGATATATCATTAACTATTAAGAAAGGTGAACGTATTGCTATAGTGGGGAGGACAGGTTGCGGAAAAACTACACTTATTAAATTATTGCTACGGCTGTATGATGTAGAGAAAAATACGATTTTATATAATGGTAATGATATTAATTTATTTGATTTAAATAGTTATAGGAAGAGTTTCGGAGTTGTTTTACAAAATGATGTAATGTTTAACGACACTGTGATTTCCAATATAGATTTAACTCATAGCCATTCTATGGAGGATGTCATTTCTGCAGCAAGTTTAGCTGAATTAGATATAGAGATTAATAATATGCCCATGGGATACTATACTAGTATTGGGGATAATGGTAATAATTTATCAGGTGGGCAAAGGCAACGCTTAGCAATAGCTCGAGCTATTTTGCAAAATCCAGAGATTATGATTTTTGATGAAGGTACTGGTCAATTGGACACTATAACAGAGAAGAAAATAATGGATAATTTAAAACATAAAGGAATTACCCAAATTTTTATAACTCATAGACTATCTAACGCTCAGGAATATGATAATATTATTGTTATGGATAACGGTAAAATCATAGATAGCGGAAAACATGATGAGTTATGTGGTAAAGAAGGTATGTATAAAAGGCTTTTTGAAACCTCATATAATTAATTTTGATTAGGTTTTATGAGTCTGTACAAAAAGTCTCGAAAAGCAGAACACGCATAATATCAAGAACCACAAAAACCTTGATACTATGCGTTTTATTGTAGGAAGCTTTACTAAATTTTCTACTGAAAATTTAGTATTAGACCATACTTTTTTCTTGTGATAAAACTTACAAGTCCTTAGCTAGAGGAATTTGATTCCTCTCTTGCCACTCATTACCGTCAGTTGATTGATTAGAAAGGAGAAAGTCATGAATGATTTACTCCTTATCCCAGTAATTTTTTTAGCAGTAGGAGGAATTCTCATTCTTTTATGGAGGCTCTTCCTTATTGCCAGTGGACTTTTCCTGATTGGTTTTGTCAGTTTTTTATTTTTGTGGAGGGTTATGGAATTTATCTGTTCTTTACTGAATCCAACCTTTATGTAGAAGATTTAGCCCAGAATGGTCTGATAAGCTTTACAGGATTTTATGTGATTTTTAATCTATTCTTGCTCATTTTTGTTTTTTTGAAAATCATCAGTTGGAAAAGAAGATTAAAAAGTAGCTGAGCAAGAGATTGTTCAGCTACTTTTTAATATCTGCCGATGAAATTTTTTCTTTAAAGTAATCATCCCACTTATTGGCTTCATCTTTTGTAAAGAGTAGAGAAACAGTTTTAAGTATTGTTTGATGAATGTTATCGGCTTCTTCTTTGTCACACCAAATATACATATAGATTGCTTTGAATTCAGATATACATAATTTCTCATAAGTAAAATATGTAGGAAACTGTTTACGAGATAATAATTGGAGCAGTGCTTTGCTGGCATTTTTTTCACGTCTTGCTAAAAGAACAGACAGACAATTAATGACAGTATCAATTTTTATGCGATCTAGATTGTTTCGCAGTTGATTGGGAGTGTTTTTTAAAATACTATCTGTAAATAGGACTAGAGCTTCTGTCGTAAAATGATGAACAATATTTCCTAGCAAGCCAACATCTAAATTGGTCCAATAATCTAAGGAGAAAAAATAATCTGTCAATTCAGAAATAATTTCAGGTGTGGGTTCTTTTTCTTGAAGTTTAGAAATTATAACATCAAGAACTAAAGAGATAATATGGTAGATGTAGTGTTTTTTAGCGACAAAAAATTCTTGAAATGTTTCACGCTTTTGTATGAGAACTGCAATATCTTGAGTTTGTAGAGCATTCTCCACTTGGGTCATCAATTCTAGGAACTCTGCATCTTGAAAAGCACTCCATTCAAATACTTCGTTGATTTCAACAACCATAAAACCAAGTAATTGTAATAACACATCATTAGATAGATTTGTTTTCCCTTTTTCAAAATCAGAAATGCTACTTGCGCTACCTGCGACATTGGCCAGATCTCGTAGTGATAGCTTGCGTTGTTTTCGAATGGCTTTAAATTTTTCTTGAATATTCATGTACGGATTTCCGAATTTCTTCTTTACACTTTTTTTAATATTATATAATAAGAGCATCAAAATTGAAAGGAGTTTTATTATGGTTATCCAAGAAATTGTCGAACACGACATGGAACAAGACTATGGAATTGAATTTAATAATTTAGTCTGTGGTGCTGGTTGCTAGTAATTTTATTAGCTAAGTTGTTATTTAATTGAACAGTAAAATTCCTACATATTTTTGAGATAAACTGTTTAATTAGAGTGTTAAAAGGTAATAAAAATATGCTTTTATTATCTAAGTGTATTGTAGCGTGCAGAGTACGATTTTGAGATTAATTCTGCACGCTGTTTCTTGATGGAGAAGATGAGATGAAGTATTCAAATTATGTAATAGAATTGAAAAAAGAAAATCATACCTTCTTATTTAATACCAAGAACAATATTTCTTTGAAAATTGAAAATAAACTTTTGGATAAGATTGAGAAGGATAATCATATCAAAAGCGAGTTTGAATCTTTTTTAAAATCTCAAGATTTTGATGAAAAAGAAAATGAGTTAAACAAAATGATTGAGTTATTTAGGAAAAGGGATGAAACAACTTTGAGAATTATTATTTTAGCTCATGGTGATTGTAATTTTAGATGCAAATATTGTTATGAAAAATTTTCAAATTGTACTATTACATCTCAAAAAACTGGAATAATAGATTTTGTAAATCAAAAATTATCTGAGAAAAATTTTGAAGACTTACATGTATCTTGGTTTGGAGGAGAACCATTACTAGGATATCGAGATATTTTAGATATTTCAAAAGAATTGATTTCAATTTCTCAAAAGTTAGGGATTCGCTATCACGCTGATATGACAACGAACGGATATTTGTTAAATCGTACAGTATTAGAGCGATTAGTGACAGAATGTTACGTGAAAACATACCAAGTTACAGTAGATGGTTCTCGTGAAGGGCATGACAATCAGCGTATTTTGAAAAATGGTCATGGTTCCTATGATCGCATTATGAAAAACTTAAAAAATGCAATAAATTTAGAATCTCAATTCCACATTATGATTCGCTTGAATGTTTCTCAGGAAAATTATAAGAATATTGAAAAATTTTTATTAGAAGATGCACAGGTTTTTAAAAATGATAAGCGATTTCATCTGCTATTTCGAAATGTAGGAGATTGGGGATGCGGTGATAGAAAAGAGGGATACGAGGTAAAACGATTTGAGTCAGATGTTTCTTTTGAATTATCAAAAAGTGCAATTAAATTAGGGTACAGATTATTTGATGATTTTGTATTCAGAAGTAATTATTCATCATGTTATGCTCAAAAACCAAACTCTTATACGATTGACACAAAAGGGAATCTATTAAAATGTACTGTTAGTCTCTATGACGAAGAAAATAAAATAGGTGAACTAGGAAATAGTGTCATTAACGAGAACAATCAAAAAAGATGGGTACATTCTTATCAATTTGACTCTAAATGTCAAAAATGTCAATTGTTGCTAGTTTGTAAGGGCGGAGCTTGCCCTAAGAGAGATATTTTCAATGAGACTAGTTTTGAGGAAAAATGCTTCAAAATGAGAAGAAATATTATGAACAATTTTGAATTATCAATTTGTTCCAATAATATAAATTATGAATTGAAAGCTGACTAAGATGAAAACAATCGTAAAAATCATTTCAAAATGGAAACTACTTTGTTTCGTTATCTTTGCTTTACTGTACTCTTGTCAGGGCTTGTTGATATCACTGATTATCCAAATGGCCGGCTCTGTGGATATTGAGAATAGAGGGATGATTGCAATCTTTGGACTGTTGAGTCTTACTTTCTTTATCTTTATTTATATTTGCATGTACCTAAATAACGTCCTTCTACGTTCCATCATAAAAGATATTAATTTATTTATTTCTAAGAAAGCCTTGAGTTTATTTGCAGACAAAAGATTGGAGTATTCAGCATCTGAATTTAATTCTTTTTTAACCCAAGATATTCCAATGTTTTGGAAGGAATATTTATCTCCACTTTTTTTATATCCTATATTTGGCACCTCTATCCTAGTGTCTGTCATGTATTTAGTATCACAGGATGTTGTGGTTGGTCTACTCTTTACCATAGGTGGTTTTCTCATGATCATGCCTCAATTTGTTTTTCATAAACTATTGAAAAGACGTGGTGAAGAGCTGAGTAAAGCAAGAGAAATCAGTTTAGCCAATATTACAGATTTTTCAGCAGGGATTGATACTATTGTTTCAAATAGAGTTGAGCAAGAATATTGTCAACATGTTTATGATACCATTGATCAGATGGAGTCTGGTCAATATCGTTACTATACAAGTCATAATTTGGTTATGTTTTGGACAGGTCCTTTGAAAGGACTAGGGCTAGTGGGGCCTTTTGTGATTGGAATGGTGATGATGTCTACCACCCATCTTTCCTTGACTGTTTTGATTGCCATGATGACAGCATCTATGAATCTGATTTCTCCATTGCAACAACTCTTGGAAGCAACCTCTACGCTTCAATCAGCGACAGTAGTAAAAGA
The DNA here is from genome assembly GCF_049738015.1 of Streptococcus sp. CL5.50. Taxonomy (NCBI): domain Bacteria; kingdom Bacillati; phylum Bacillota; class Bacilli; order Lactobacillales; family Streptococcaceae; genus Streptococcus; species Streptococcus sp. CL5.50. The sequence goes on along the minus strand of NZ_JBKOTR010000007.1, from coordinate 88,255 downwards.
AAAAGTGCTGAATATTCTTTTAAAAGAGGATATTAAACGGGAAGAGGTATCTGAAACATTCCCAACCACTCTCGGAATATCTATAAAAAATGTTAGCAAGAAATATGCAGATAAGATTATTTTTGATGATATAAGTGTAAGTATGAAAGCTGGGAATCGAGTCTTGCTTACAGGAGCCAGCGGTAGTGGCAAATCAACCTTGTTTCACATCTTGACTGGGGATGATAGAGACTATGACGGAGAGATTTGCTTTTTAGGTAGGCATGGCAAGCAGTATGCCCCCAGTCATGAGTTGGTATCCACTATTCATCAAAAACCTTATATTTTCAAAGGGACGCTACGGACAAATGTATCTCTTTACCAAAATCATAACGATAATGATATCAGAAAGGTACTGCAAAGAGTTCAACTCTGGGATGAACTGGGTCAGGATCTTGATTATTATCTCGATGGAAACAATCTTTCAGGTGGACAGATGATGAAAATCGAGATTGCTAGAGCGTTGTTGAGACCAAGACCAATTTTACTAGCAGATGAAATCACCGCTGCACTAGACAAACAAAATGCAGACGAAATCCATAAATTGCTATTTTCTCAGCCAGCTACCATTTTAGAAATCGCCCATAAGTTTCATCAGGATGAGTATGAGAAAGTTTATACATTAAAGAATGGTAAAGTTTCATAAAGTAACTAAGAAGAAAATTCTAAAGAATGCAGCACATAGGGAAAATATGTAAACTTGTTATCCAGGTTAAAAGACTTTATCTGAATCTAAATTTGGATAAGGTTTTTTATTTGCCTTGATTCTTTCATATACTTCATAGCTAAATTGGAGTAATAATTTATGAAAATCATTGTCCTCACTATTATTACTTGTATTTATGGCTTGTTTATGTCGTTCAATATGAGAAAGAGCTCTTCTCAAATTTTCTTCTTTTAATTTGTTCATATTTATATTATAAACTGAAGACAGCTAATTTTGATATTTTTCTCTGAACTGTACGATTTTGCGCCTGAAATGTAGGAATTCCCTTTCGTTGTGATGTGATAAAACTTACAAGTTCTTTTTGTTATTCTTGACCTAGTTTTTATAGAAAGAAGGTCTAAGATGTTAAATAAAGTCAAAACTAAAGCCCTAATTAGTGTTGGAGCAGTGGCTGCAACTAGCTTTATTCTCATGATGGGATATACTGCTGGTCAACATTCTACTGCTAAACAAAGTCGCAAAGAAATCGAATTGGCTGCAGCTAAACTTGTAGAGGACAAACAAGAAGAAGATAAAGCAAGTATTTTGTCATCGGATACTGTAAAAGAATTTTTAACGCAGTACTATACGAAAGAAAAGCTCGGAGAAAATAATACACGTATTCAACCTTATATGACTGAATCGGCTTATTCTCAAGAATTGTCAAGTCAAAATGATGCCATGAACCAAGTGTATAAGGATTATATTTTGGATTATCATTTTGAAAAAGCTGATATCTTTGTCAATCAGACTACGAATCAAGCCATTGCCATGGTCTCTTATAATGTAACCTATGTATCCGATTTAAAGAATGCCAACCAATCAAAGACCAATCAGACAGAAACAAGAACTGTTAAATTGTCCTATTCTAAACTACCTGGTAAGTTATTGGTCAATCAAGTGCAGGTTTGGAAATCTGGGTTAGATGATTTAGATAAGGCCACTCCTAAAACTTTAGAAGAATCATCATCAATACCATCACTGCCAAATACTACGACAAAATGATGATATGGAAATAGAAGAATGTAAGCAAATTTCAATTCTTGATGTAGCCAATCGTTTAGGTATCTCCTTTAAACAAGTTTCGAGCAGTGTCTATGAACATCCTGAACACGATTCATTTCGGATTTTTTCAACTACCAATACTTTTAAATGGTTTTCAAGAGATATTCAAGGTGATGTCATTGATTTTGTTCGACTTGCTAAGGGAATTTCTTTTAAAGAAGCTCTGGCTTTTCTTTCTGAAGAACCTTTTCAAAAAGAAGCTGTTCAAGAAAATATATTGAGACCATTTTATTATCCTTTAAAGAGAGTAGAAGATTCTAACTGTAGTCTGGCCAGATATTATTTAACAGAATGTAGAGGAATCTCAGAAGAAATCATAGAAAAGATGATTCAACAAGGTTTGATAGCACAAGCTAGTTGGAAAACAAATGAAACTGTTGAACCTGTTATTGTTTTTAAAAGCTTTGATCATCGTCACAAACTGCAGGCAGCAAGTATACAAGGGATTTATAAGAATCACTCTCTTCCTAGAGAGAGGTTAAAAACGATTCTAAAAGGAAGCCATGGACATGTTGGAATATCCTTTGATATTGGTAAACCAAATAGACTGGTCTTTTGTGAATCGTTTATCGACTTGATGAGCTATTACGAACTTCATCAACAAAGCCTATCAGATGTTCGTTTGGTATCTATGGAGGGATTAAAAAGGTCTGTTGTTGCTTATCAAACTTTACGACTGATAGCTGAAGAAAATCAGAAGTTGGAATTTTTAGATACAGTAATACCTTCAAAGTTATTGCCTTTGTTCAATACAATTCGTAATACCACCAGCTATTTTGATAATCATCCTGATTTATTGACACTCGCGGTAGATTGTGATGATGCAGGAAAAGATTTTTCCGATAAGTTATCTCAATCAGGATTGCCTGTTTTACTGGATTTACCTGATAATGAATCAGGGAAAGAAAAAGTAGACTGGAATGATGTCCTTAGAGAAAAGAAGTCAGATTTACAATTGATGATCGAGACTGCAAAAGAGACATTGAGGAATCAACCAGTAAGACAAACCTCTCAATGTTTAGAATTGTGATAACAAAATCAAGATGTTTTAGCTAATATTAGAATGAAGGAGGATCGTATATGACCATTATTGAACGCTTAGAAGAAAAGGTCACTAGGCAAGAAAGCAAGGTAGCAAGAGAGACAGAAAAACTCGCTGCTTACAAAGAGCAACTGGAGACAGCGATGTTTGCGACGTTCAAAAGGCGTCAAAGCATTAGTCACATGAGTTTTGAAGAAGCTCTTGACCATGCCTTTGGTAAAGAAAGACAATTCGATGATTCTGAATTTAGAAAGGATGAAATGAGTGAATGACAAAAGATTGGAATTTTAATCAACCATTAGAAAGTAAATCAGAAAATCAAGAAGATCCAGATAAAATTGCGGCCTTATTTGGAAATCATCAAGGAGGTAATGATGTAAATTATGAAGCAGCTTTTCAAAAGCGCAAACAAGCACCTGTGACGGAATCAAATTCTAGTTCTAAACCCAAAGTTACAGAGGTTAGAACAGGAAAAGAGACAGATATCACTACAAGTTATCAGCAACATCTTAAAAGACTTATTGCGGATAACAATAGCGATATTGAAAGCAGTCAAAAGAAAATTGAAGAGCTACATACGTTGATTGACACAAAGAATAAAGACAATAAGAAATTGCAGTCCATTTATGATGCGATTTCGGAATTACACTAAGCAGTCCTGATAGGCTGCTTTTTTTGAGAGGTTATAGATGTTTACAACATTTTTTAAGAAAAACCAAGACAATAGTGATGTATTTAAGAAGCTAATTCATAGACTATCTGATATGTCTGTCCAAGATCTTGAAAAAATAGACCGACTGTTAGATATCATTTTCACTCCAGATCAAGGATCAGAACAACTAAAAACAGAAGCCACTTACAGAGAAGAAACTTTGGACGACACATTAAAGGAAGCTAAGAACCAACTTCATAAAGAACAATTGGAGAAGAATTTAGAGAGATTTAGGAAAAACAGTCAATAATGCACCAAAAATGGTGCATTTACTTTTTCTAAATGTTATAATGGTGGTATAAAAATAAAAGGAGTTTGCCATGATTGGAAAGAACATAAAATCCTTACGTAAAACACATGACTTAACACAAGACGACTTTGCCCGAATTGTAGGAATTTCTCGAAATAGCTTGAGCCGGTATGAAAATGGAACGAGTTCAGTCTCTACGGAACTAATAGATATCATTTGTCAGAAGTTTAATGTATCTTATGTCGATATTGTAGGAGAAGATAAAATGCTGAATCCTGTTGAAGATTATGAATTGACTTTAAAAATTGAAATTGTGAAAGAAAGAGGAGCTAATCTATTATCACGACTCTATCGTTATCAAGATAGTCAGGGAATTAGCATTGATGATGAATCTAATCCTTGGATTTTAATGAGTGATGATCTTTCTGATTTGATTCATACGAATATCTATCTAGTTGAAACTTTTGATGAAATAGAGAGATATAGCGGCTATTTGGATGGAATTGAACGTATGTTAGAGATATCTGAAAAACGGATGGTAGCCTAATGGATATCCAAGATTATACTGATAGTGAATTCAAACATGCTTTAGCGCGGAATCTTCGTTCACTGACAAGAGGAAAAAAGTCCAGTAAGCAACCTATAGCGATTTTGCTTGGAGGGCAAAGTGGTGCCGGTAAGACTACAATTCATCGTATTAAACAGAAAGAGTTTCAAGGAAATATTGTTATCATAGATGGTGATAGTTTTCGTTCTCAGCATCCACACTATTTAGAACTGCAGCAAGAATATGGCAAAGATAGTGTGGAGTATACCAAAGAGTTTGCGGGGAAAATGGTAGAGTCTTTAGTAAGAGAATTGAGTCATTTGGGATACAATCTTTTGATAGAGGGAACTTTACGAACAGTTGATGTTCCAAAGAAAACAGCACAACTCTTGAAAAATAAGGGATACGAAGTACAATTAGCCTTGATTGCGACAAAGCCTAAGCTGTCCTATCTGAGCACTCTTATCCGATTCGAAGAACTGTACGCTATCAATCCAAATCAAGCACGCGCAACTACAAAAGAACATCATGATTTCATTGTAAATCATCTAGTTAATAATACACGACAATTGGAAGAACTAGCTATCTTTGAAAGAATTCAAATTTACCAACGAGATAGAAGTTGTGTATATGATTCAAAAGAAAATACAACTTCAGCAGCAACCGTTCTTCATGACTTACTATTTGGAGAATGGAATCAAGTAGAGAAGGATATGCTTAAATCAGGAGAAGAAAGATTGAAAGATTTAACTAATCGAAATGGTTGTTAGAACACAAATTTTAAAATATAATCTACTTATAACTTTTGTTAGTTATTTGAGGTGGGCAGAAAGTCTTTAGAATAGAAAAAACGCATAGTATAAATAAGTTTTTATTATTCAATTAATAATTCAACAATTGTCGTTTAACATGATATAATGAAGATAAGTAAAGACGATAATTTAAGGAGAGACTCATGCCAACTTTACAGTCACAGTTTATTAAATTTCACGAAACGATTAAGCTAGACGATGACGATAAAAAAGTATTAATTGACAAACGTAAAGAAGTTGAAGAAGCAATAAACAAAGGTGTTTCAGGATTTGGAAAAAGCTTTTTCAACCAAGGAAGTTACTCAACTTACACGGGTATTTTGCCAATTGATGAAGGAGATTATGATTTAGATAGAGGTTTAAAAATAGATGTTGATAGACAATCGAATTCTCCTAAAGAGGTAAAGAAGCTTATTTTTGATGCATTAGCTTCCGAATTTGGGGAAAAGAGTGTCAAAGTAAAAAATCCATGTGTGACAGTATCATTCCCTGAAGATAATGTTCACATTGATATAGCGGTGTATTGTACTGAAAATGATAACTATTTTTTAGCCAGAGGAAAACTTAATAGTACTGACGAAAACATTAAATGGGAGGAAGCAGACCCTATAGAATTAACTAAAGAAATTAATAATGCTATGGAGAACTCCGAAGACAGAAACCAATTTAGGAGAGTAATTCGTTACTTAAAAAGATGGAAAGATCTCAAATTTAAAAATCAAGATAATAGACCGACAGGTATTGGGATTTCAGTTTTTGCTATTAATAATTTTTCTGTAACCAAAAAAGTAGACTATTTATCTGGGAAAACTACTTATGATGATATTTCAGCTTTAAGAAACTTAATAAATACTATGATTAATTCATTTTCGGATAGATATGATGTTGAAAGAAAATTATTTTATCCGAGATTAGAAGTTATCTTACCTGTTAAGCCATATACTGATGTATATGAAAGGGTATCAAATATACAAATGGAAGCCTTTAAGAATAAATTAGAAAAATTAAGAGACTCACTAGATGAGGCAATAAGTTCTACTGATTTAAGTGAGTCTACAAAAGTATTGAGTAAACAGTTTGGTGATGATTTTCCTATTATTGAACAAAAAGAGACTGCAGAAAACTTTGGGACTCGGGCTATAATCAGTGATTATCCAAGTGCTTAGAGGCGTATATGTTAGAAAAAAAAGAAATATTCCAGATATACTTTGACGAAATACCTTTAAAGAGCCTGGAATTAGAAGATAAGGAATGCTATTTTTATCAATATAAAAAATTTACCTTAAAAATTATCATTTCTAATGATTTTCCCCATTCACTTCCTGAAATCTATCTTTCAAATTATATGGATTTTAATAAATGGTACAGCCATGTCGGTTCCGAAGGGAAATTGTGTTACATTTCAGAAGATAATTTAATTTGGGAGTTTAATAATCCAAGTGGATTATTAAAAGATTGCTGTGAAAAAGTAAAGGCATTACTGGATAGTTGGGATACACCAAAAATGACCGAAGAGCTCAGGAAAGAGTTTCTGTCATATTGGTATATCAGTTGTTTGAAGTCAAAAACAAAATATATAGAGATTCGAAGTTACTTATCCAGGGTCAGTACATTTGAGAAATATGAATTAGTCCTGTCGAATCAGAAATTCCATCTTTTTAATTATGGTTCACAACTCAAAGGGAGTGTTGCGCCACATTCTGAAAAAAGGAGAGATGTTTACATACTTCCACTTAAAGATTCGAATCCTGTGATTCCTCCTAACCCCCTGAATGAACTAACAGAAGCAACGTTTAAGAAAATGATCACAGGAAATCTATCTTCGGGTGTTAGACGCCGCTTCCAAAAGTGGTGTAAAACGAAACGAAAGTCATTCATATTAATTTTATCACTTCCTATATCTGATAATGATTATGTTTTGTTTGGTGCGCTTTTTGAGTCTAGAACTTCCAAATATCCATTTAAAATTGATAATAAGGTACCACAAAAAAATAAAGATAGAAAAAAAATTGGTTCTAAGGCAAAAAAATCAAAAAATGGGAGTTTCAATATTACTCCAGTATATATTACAAGATTCGACAAGGAGTATAGAGTGAGTAGGACATCCCAAGAATATGATTTTCTCAATAAAAAAGTTGTAATTGTTGGACTTGGATCTGTAGGATCATTTGTTGCAAACAATTTATCTAAAATGGGTATAGAGAAACTTCTTTTAATAGATCCTGATATTTTAACGGTCGATAACATTTCAAGACACTACTTAGGTATGGATAGTATAATAGATAATATTCAAAAAGTAGACGCTTTAGAAGATAGATTAAAAAAAGAAAATCCTGATTTGGAAATTGAATGTGAGGGTATCCGATTTCAAGAAATAGTTCGGAAGAATCCAAATTTATTTTATGAATATGATTTTGTTTTTTCTTGTGTCGGAGATACTAAAACTAATTTTGAAATTAATCATTTTTTCAGAAAGATTGGAAAAACGGTATTGTATTGCTGGTTAGATCCATATGGAGTTGGGTATCATAACCTACTAGTTTCTCCGCAAAATAATGGATGCTATATGTGTATGAACTATGAAGATGGGCGTCTTGTTAATAATAGAGCCTCTTTTGCGGAGAAAAATCAAATATTTGAAAAGCGTCTAGCTAGCTGTTATTCTTCATTTATTCCTTATAATGTTATTGCGCCTAGTTCTTTGGCAAATAAAGCTATAGAAGTATATTTACAGTACTTGGATGGGGAATTTTCTTCTGAAAACAGACTAGTATCAGAAATTGGTTCAGATAAACAGTTTGGAAAAGAAGGATTTACATATAGTGTTCGATACTACAATTGTTTAAAAAATAGTGATTTATTAAATGTTTCTTTAAGAACAAATATATCTTGTCCAGAGTGTAACGGAGATTATAAAGTTGATATATGTAAATCTGAATAATAAATATCAAATTGTAATACCATCTGATATTTTTAATTCATTACTAGCGTTTAGGCAATTGGGTTTGGAGCCTGAAGCAGGTGGTATTTTTGTTGGTAAGAGACTTTTAAATAATTCGATACTTATTATAAATTTTTCAGAACCACAGGATAATGATGTAAGAAGTAGATTTAAATTCTCAAAAACTTCTCCATATCACCAGAAGTTTGCAGATGATTATTTTAGTAAAAGTTCAGGTTTTATAAGTTTAATTGGAGAATGGCATACCCATCCTGAAGATATACCTACTGCATCTTGTGTTGACATTAACTCATGGGAAAAAATTATCTCAGATAATGATGACAGGTTATTCTTTTTGATAGTTGGACTTCGGGCTGGTAGATTATACTTTAGGGAATCAAATAAGTGGCAATCCACTCTAATCTATTTTAAGGATGTATAGATACGTATGAATCGAAAAAATAAATTATTTAAGAAATTCTTTTTTTGGTCTCAAAAATTTTATTTACCATTAGTATTAATTTTTATATTTCCAATTCTGATTTGTTATTTGATTGGGAAGAGTTTGACCCTGGTTGAAGTTGAAAAAATATCAAATACCAATTTTTTTACAAGAGCTATTTTTGAACTAATTCCTGATAATTCTACCGCTACTTATATAGTTCTTTATTTATTAATCTCTACTTCATTATTGATGATTTTTAGAAAAAACAATGCTGAACGAACATTTAATGATGGTCATTCTGTATATCTTCATAACTGTTATAAAAGACTGTGGATTGCAGCAAATTTATTAGGTTATCGAAAGTTACAACTTATAGGTGTCTCAATACCAATGCAGTTTGAACTTATTAATAATGGAGTTTTTTCAGAGTTTATCTCTGAATCATCAGTTGTTCAATATGATGAATTTCAAGGAGAAATTATTGTTGAGTATCTAATTGAAAACAAAAAGAATAAAGTTGTAAATTTATTAGTATGTGATACATATGATATTCCTATAGAAAAATTAGCACCTGACTATTTGGAAAATACAACAGTAAAAATTTCATCGCAAAGAAATTATAGTGGTAACAGATATAACAATCCTCTATTAGTTAGTACAGTTCGAGAAGAGGTACAGAAAATAGTTAACACCTATAATGAGGTTAATCTATTCATGACAACAAATCCATTAAATACACAAGGAATTGTAGGAAAAGCATTTTTAACATTAGATAGATCAGGTTTTGATAAAGTCTCAGTTATACAGATGGATGAAACAAAAATTTACAAAGTTCCATTTGTAATATACGAAAATTAATAGGAAATCAATGGTTGAGAATTGTAAAACTCTTCTTAATGTTTTATTGCAATTATTTTTTAGAGAGCCACCTGGCTCTTTTTCTTATTTTTTTTGATGTTGTGATACCTTTTCCAAATCTTCCTTGTTATCCTAATATCATCCTAAGAAAATCGATACTCAAATTTAAACTGGGGGTTTGGGGGCGAAGCCACCAAGTTATCTTATCGTTGGCTATCAAAACTAGAAGGTTTTGGTCGGCTGGCGATATGATTTTTGGGATATTGTGGACACAATATCTGAGCTCGCAAAGACCGAACAAGAAGCGAGTGAGGTCTTTAGGAAGCGTACTGACAATGTGAGGTAGACTTACACTGTCAGACAAGTAGAATGTTGAAGGGATATCAGAATGGGACAAGAAATTAAGTCAATCCGAAAGCAATTTAGAATCACGAGACAAGAAGAAAAACAGATAAAAGAAATGATGAGGGAACAAAAAATGGATAGTTTCTCAGAATTTCTTCGTCAGAATTTATTGAAAAAGAATTATCAGGATAGAATTTTTGAAAGTTGGTTCTCTCTTTGGAACTCTCAAAAGTTAGAACAGATTAGTCGAGATGTGCATGAGGTTTTGATTATTGCAAAAGAGAATCATCAAGTGACTCAAGAGCACGTCTCAATCTTATTGACTTGTGTTCAAGAATTAATTGTAGAAGTGAATCAAGTGCAGCCACTCAGTCGTGAGTTCCGTGAAAAATATATGGGTTAGGAGGATGTAATGGTTTATCGCTATCGTACCAATCTCAAAAAAGTATTTCTAACTGATCCAGAATTACACCAATTGAATGAACGGATTGCTAAGAGCAATTGTCAAAATTTCTCAGTCTATGCCAGAAAAGTTTTGCTTAATCCCAATATGTCATTTGTCACGATTAACACTGATACTTATGACCAGTTAGTTTTTGAATTGAGAAGGATTGGAAATAACATCAATCAAATTGCGCGTGCGATTAATCAAAGCCACCTGATTTCTCAGGACCAATTACAAGAATTGAGTAAAGGAGTCGGAGAGTTAATTAAGGAAGTGGACAAAGAATTTCAAGTGGAGGTGAAAAGACTGAAGGAGTTTCATGGTAGTTACTAAACACTTTGCGACGCACGGAAAAAAATATCGTAGGCGTTTAATTAAGTATATCCTCAATCCCGATAAAACGGACAATTTGAAATTGGTATCTGATTTTGGTATGAGCAATTACTTGGACTTCCCTAGTCATGCAGAAATGGTAGAAATGTACAATGTCAACTTCACCAATAATGACAAGTTGTACGAATCCAGAAACGACCGACAAGAAAAATACCAACAAACTATTCATGCCCATCATCTCATCCAATCATTTTCTCCTGAAGATAACCTGACACCTGAAGAAATTAATCGAATTGGTTATGAGACCATGATGGAATTGACAGGAGGTCGTTTTAAGTTTATCGTAGCAACTCACACAGACAAAGATCATGTTCATAATCACATCCTAATCAACTCTATTGACCGCAATTCAGATAAAAAGTTGATATGGAACTATGCCTTGGAACGAAACCTCCGTATGATTTCAGACCGTATTTCTAAAGTGGCTGGGGCGAAAATTATTGAGAAGAGTTTTTCTTACCGTGACTATCAAAAATATAGGCAGTCTAGTCATAAATTTGAATTAAAGCAACGTCTTTATTTTTTGCTGCAGCAATCTAAATCGTTTGATGATTTTTTAGAGAAAGCAAAGCAGTTGCATGTTCAGATTGATTTTAGTCAAAAGCATAGCCGTTTTTTGATGACAGATAGAACGATGATAAAACCAATTCGAGGACGCCAACTCAGCAAACGAGATTTATATGATGAAGAATTTTTTAGAATGCATTTTGCTAAGCAAGAGATTGAAAGTCGTTTAGAATTTTTGTTGAACCGTGTCAATTCTTTAGAAGATTTAATAACAAAAGCAAAAGAATTGAATCTAACCATTGACTTAAAACAAAAAAATGTAACTTTTATCCTGGAAGAAGAGAATCAAAAGATAAGTTTGGGTCATCAAAAAATAAGTGATAAGAAATTATATGATGTCAAATTTTTTCAAGATTATTTTAAAAATAAGGAAGTCGTTGCTTCAGAAGGATTAGAGAATTTACAGGAACAGTACTATGCTTTCCAAGAAGAACGAGATAAGGATAAAGTATCCACTGAAAAGATTGAGGATGCCTTTGAGACATTTAAGGAAAAACGAGATACCGTTCATGAATTTGAAGTGGAACTTGCAGAGAACCAAATAGAGAAGCTAGTTGATGAGGGCATTTATATCAAAGTGTCTTTTGGTATTAAGCAGAGTGGTCTCATTTTCATTCCCAATTATCAATTAGATATTCAGGAAGAAGAGAATCAGACAAAATATAAAATCTTTATACGTGAGACAACCTCATACTTTGTCTATAACAAAGAACATTCGGATAAAAATCAGTATATTAAAGGGCGAACCTTGATTAGACAGTTAACCAACGATAGTCGAGTAATACCATACAGAAGACCGACTGTTGATCGACTTCAAGAAAAGATTTCTGAGATTAATCTCTTGATTGAGTTGACAGAGACAGACAAAAAATACCAGGACATCAAAGACGAACTGGTTGCAGAAATAGCAGAGCTAGACATCAAACTGACTCAAACAAATGAAAAAATCGCCACCTTAAACAAGATGGCGGAAGTGCTTATCAATTTGAAGAGTGAAGATCCAAATAGTCGAAAACTAGCAAGGTATGACTTTTCAAAACTAAATTTAACAGAATCAATTACACTAGAGCAAGTGACTGAAGAAATAAGAGTATTACAAGAGGAGCTAGGTCATTATCTTTATGAGTATGAAAGACTGATTATAATATTGGAAGAATTTGTAAAAATGTTAAATATTACTACTAATAATCCTAATCCAAAATTTCAAGAGAATATTTTGATGGACTAATCTCTATAATTGACATAGTGGTATAAAATATTTGATAACTAAAGACTAGACTGGTATACAAATAGTGACAAGAGCACCGTTCTCAAAATTACTCAAATTTACTTCTCCGCCATGAATTTTCGCTACCCGATTAACAAATGCTAATCCAATTCCGAAATGACTTCCTTGCTCTGAATTTGTTGCCTGTTTGTCTTGAAAGTATAGTAACCCATATTTCTCGAGTATATTCTCCGAAAATGAAGAATTGCTATTCCATATGGAAATATAAAATTTATTATCTATTAACTTATAGTCTACTCTTATTAATGGAGAATTACTTTTGGAATGGTCAATTGCATTATTAATAATATTTAGGATTGCTCGTAGGAATAGGTTTAAATTAAGTGTTAAATTAATAGTGATTGGTAGATTATTGGAAAATTGGATTTTTGCCTTTTTATCAGTAATTAACTTAATTTCTTGTTCAAATAATTCAAGTAAGTAATCCGAAGAGAAACTCTCCCAATTAGAACTATCATTATAGAATGTTTTAGAGTAATTAATTAGCTGATTAAAGTATCTATTAAGTTGTTGGCTAGCAATTTCGATATCTCCTAAACATTGACCAATATTTCCAGTAATATCCATAGATTGTAAAAATTGAGCATTTCCTTGAATAATTGTTAAAGGTGTCTTCAAATCATGTGCTGCAGCTGAGACTTGAAACATCAATTCCTTTTTTTGCTGTTTTTCAGATTGAAGCATTTTTTTAATCGTTGACTGCATTTCCTGAATTTTTTGTCTTGTTTCAATCAGTTCAATCAAAGTTAATTTAGCTGGGGCTTGTTCATTTATATCAACCAATAGACTTTGATTATAAACAATATTTGTTTCTTGCTTTATCTTTTCTAGAAGGTTGCTAATATTTTTAGCAATAATAGAAAATAAAATTAGACTAATATAAATCCAAGAAATCGTGCTGAAATAGATAGTAAATGCACCTGCATTTTTTTCAGTAATATTAGTAAAAGCAGTAAATAACAATGGTAGCAAATAAAATAGAAAAAGACTAATAAGAAATTGTCTTAAAATCTTAAAATATGTTTGTTTAATCAGTTGGTTAAAAGTCAGAGCGTTATCCACTGATAACCACCTCCCCAGATTGTTTTAATTGGATTAATTTCATAAGGTTTTAATTTTTGCCTGATTTGGTATACATACTCTGTAATAGACCTTCCCAGTGTTTCAGAATCATGAGGGTAAAGATAATCAAAGAGTTCGTCATTTGAAAATATTCTATTTGGATTGCTGGAAAGCAACAAAATTAATTGGAATTCTCTTTTTGTAGTTGGAATATGTATATCTGAAATTCTAAGTTCTTCTTTAGTTTTATCAATTGCCAGAGGTCCAAATTGTAGAATCTCACTAGAATGATTATTGCGCACTTCTCGACGGATATGCATCTGTACTCTAGCTACTAGTTCAGGTATGCTAAATGGTTTTGTAATATAGTCATCTGCACCGGACTGTATACCATATACAATATCCTCTTCTAAATTTTTGGCTGTTAAAAATATGATTGGAACAGAAATAAATTCTCGGATATACTTACAGATTTCAATTCCATCGTGGGGCATCATAATATCTAAAATAATTAAATCATAGCCGATAAAATGACAGATATCAATTTCTGGAATAGCAGTCCGCGTATCGACGACAAAGTTTTTATTCTCCAGAACATTTTGAATAAGTCTTAAAATGGCAATATCATCATCTATGACTAGGACTTTATATTTCATAATTATCTCTCCTTTTAAAATATATTCTAATTATACCATGTTTACCCTCAAGTAATGATATAGAATAATAATAATCTAAATAATGCAGACTTCTTATGGAAATGAGTATATAGTCTGTTACTCTATCACTAGTATACGACAATACGATAATCTGGAATCAAAAAAATTACATAGAAATCAGAAATTCTGATATTTTTCCGATATTCGTTTTGTAGAATATGAAATGTAGATGACAACTTATCATCTGCCCTAATAGTCACTATTATGGATTGGGAATTATTCTATAGCATATTTTTCTGAGAGTAGTTCAAAACTCCAAATCAGCAATATATGTGGTAAGTTAAATCAATTTGCTCAGAATTTAACAGGTAAACATAGTTGTTACTCTATTGAAATTGCTGTAGGGTAATATGAATAATAGGAAGGAGAATGCTATGTACCAAAAATCAACTATTACAAAAACGGTAGCTATCGAACTTCGACAAATGGTGCAGGTAATGGGTGCTTACAAAGGGCAGTTGCAGTTATGCTACGAGGAATAATAGATAGACGAACTTCAGTTCGGGTTTCAGCTTTCCAAGTAGTACAATTTATAGTTCATGTATGGCTAGAAATTGATGGGAAACCCATTGGTAAAGAAATGGATTTATCTAAATTTCAAAAAATTATATTTGTAAAAGGTGGAAAAGATAAATGATACAAATTGAGAAAATTAGCAAAGGTTTTAGCAGTAAGAGTGTTCTTTCAGAAGTTTCGTTTACAGCAAAAAAGGGCGAAATAACGGCATTAATTGGGCCAAATGGGTCTGGTAAATCAACTTTAATAAAAATATTGCTTGGCTTGATTTCGTCAGATGAAGGCAGAGCGACTTTTGATGGAAAAAATTATGAAGAATTAGGAAAATACCCCTTCAGATATGTAGGTGCATTTCTAGATAGTTTTCAACCCAATCCAACAAGGACGGCCTATAATCACTTGAGGTGGATTGCTTTAACTAGTGGTATAGAAAAGCAGAGATGTTTAGAATGTTTAAAAATAGTTGGCCTTCAGGATGTTGGTAATAAAAGGATAAAAGACTACTCTCTTGGAATGAAGCAAAGACTGGGGCTGGCTACGGCTATTTTAGCGAATCCTAAAATACTTATTTTGGATGAACCAATTAATGGACTTGATCCAGATGGAATTAGATGGGTTAGAGAGTTTCTAAGAGAATTTGTAAGAGACGATAAAATAGTTTTAATCACAAGCCACTATATGAATGAGTTAGAACTTACGGTTGATAAAATTGTAGGATTATCTAATGGTAAGGTAGTCATTGATGGTAGCAGTAAAGATGTTCTTGAAGAATATGGCTCTTTTGAGGAAGCATATTTTAAGTCTGTTACAAGTTAGATGGGGGTAATGATTTATGAAAAATACTCGTAGTGAACTATACAAAATATTATCATTGCCACTTTTTTGGAGGGGTGTAGCAATTGTGATTGGAATCACTGTATTCTTTACATTTCAAAATATTCAAGTCATTAATGCGATAGCAAATGGTAATACAGAGATTCTTATGCTTGAAGATACGACTAGTCAATTAACGGAGTTTCAAACAGTAAGAGATGCTGTATTGTCTTCCCCTTATCAATCTAGTATTCTATTTTTTCCAATCTTATTTGCACTGATTCTATCTACGGAGTACAAATTTGGTCAGGAATCATTAACTAAATTATTAACACCAAAATGGCAGACGATTTTAACAGGTCAGATTTGTTCTGGAATTATTGTAGCCAGTACGTTGACAGTTGCTCTATCCCTAATAAATAGTGCAATGCTCTATGTAATGTTAGATGAAACATTGCAAAATTATCTTAGCCTAGGTCTTGTTTTAGAAGTGACGTTAAGAATCATTATCTTTGCCATAACATTGACATTGCTTTCAATGTTTTTAGTAAAAATAACAAGAAAGCCTATTCCATCTGTCATTGTTATTGTAAGTATTCTTATTATAACTTTATCAGGCATATTGAAAGTCGTTTCTCCGACACTTGAAAATTTATTACCCCTAATAGGTGCAAAGTCATTTGTATTTGGAAGAGTAGAAAATAACAATCCTTCGGAAATGTATGGTTTATTATTATTATTATCTCAAGCATCAATAGTAACAATTTTGATGTATATTAAAGGTTGGTATAAAAATCAGAAGGACAAGAAATATGGATGAAATAGTATATGCTCTTATTTATAAAAAATATAGTTTGAATGCAGTGAAAATACAAATTTTAAGTCATTTATTGCTTATTCTATTTACATGTATTCTTAGTTTGATAACATTTGAAATCAATGGAAGTTATATTGTGTTATCAATTAATCAAATTTTGGCAATTACATCTTATTTATTTATGATTGGTGGACTGATAAATGGATCTATAGAAGTCGAGAATCCAGAATCTAAAATAGTCTATTTATTAATCGGAAACAAAAAAAGTAGTACACAAAAAATCATTATTGTTGAATTGATAGATTGTGTATTACAAGCCATTCTATCATTCTTAGTTATCGCAATCTTCTTCATTTTTAAAGGAAGTATTAAAGAAGTTAGCGTAATACAGTTTTTTTCTTATCTATTTAGTAGCGTTTTGTGTTTCTTCATTGCATATTATTTAACTTTATTTTTTAAGAGTTCAATGACAGCGATAGCTACTTTGCTACTATTTCCAATATTAGTTATACCCTATATTGAGCGTGTATTTCCTGGAGTATTACCATTCATTTATTATGAAACTATTTCTGAAAGTTTTAAAATATCAGCAGTATCTGATAGTCATATCATACTGTTATTGTGGAATTTGATTTTACTCCTATTAATTTATTTGAAAGTCAAAAAGAGGTTGAAAAATGATTAGTAAAATCATTCAGAGGTCATGTTCCGGGAATTTTTAATATTACTAAAACCATATAAAATAGCTATAAGTATTGCTTTGATTATTGCACTGATTTCGTCAACATTATCAATTTTTCAACCAATACTTCTTTCAAAAATTATTGACAATATTAACGATAACATTTTAGGACAAACTGTAATATTTTTCTCCATAATAGTATTGTTATCTGCAATCCTTAACTCAATTAAGCAGTATATATTGGAGAGTATTAGTGAAAATTTAGTGAGTAGTTTACGAATTCAAATTGTAAATCGATCAATAAAATATAAGATTGAAGTATTTGATACTAAAAAGATTGGGGATTTGGCATCAATCTTGAGTGCGGATACAGCCCAGCTAAGGGGGATTTTGAGCCAAGGAATAGTAGAATTGATATCACAAACATTCACAATGATATTTGCATTGATTATGATGTTTTATCTTGATATTCAATTATTTGGTGTATCTTTGTTAGCCGTACTCTCTCTTTTAATTTGTGGCTTATTTCTTGGAAAAAAAACTAGACCGATTGCAAAGGATTTACAAGAAATAGTTGGAGAGTTATCCTCTGAGTTAGAACGAACTTTGCGGGGGATTAGGACTATTCGAGCATTTTTATCAGAAGTTGTTTTTATTGAAAGAATGAGTAGTGTTGTAACTAATGCGACAAAAATTGGTAAAAAAGTAGCTATTTTTAAATCGATTATAAGTGGCTTTTCCAATATAGCACTACAAATAATGCTAATAATAATTATTGGAATTGGTTCAATTAGAGTTGCTACAGGGATTATATCTATTGGAAATCTAAGTGCCTTTATAATGTATGTAATGCTAGTGCTGACTCCAGCTGCAATGCTAGGAGGAGTATTGTCATCAATAAATGAGGGGTTAGGAGCTTATTCTAGGATTAAACTTGCATTGGAACTTCCGATAGAAGATGATGTAAATTCTTTAAATGTTCTTGATAAAAAAACGAATCTAGTTTTGCAAATTAAAAATTTAACCTTTAAATATAATGGCAATTCTGACAAAAATATTCTAAACAAGATTAATATTTCAGTTAATGGTCCGGGAGTGACAGCATTAGTTGGACCATCTGGTTCAGGAAAAACAACAATATTTGAACTTATTGAAAGATTTTATGATTCAGATAATGGGTCAATAGAATTGTATGGAAATAATATTTATGATTTGCCAATTAAAGTTCTTCGTTCAAAGATAACCTTTGTGGAACAAAATGCTTCAATCTTTTCTGGAACAGTACTAGAGAATCTACAAATAGCTAATAAGAATGTTTCAAGATTTGACTGCTTGTATGCACTTAATTTAGTTAATCTTTTTCAGGATATTCCTGAGGAAGAAATACTAGATAGGGTAATAGGGGAGTCTGGACTCACTTTGAGTGGTGGTGAACAACAAAGGTTATCGTTAGCTAGGGCTTTAATTTCTCCGAATGACATAATATTATTGGATGAGAGTACATCGAATTTAGATAGTATAAACGAGTCAAAAATACAACAAGTAATTAAAGATTTATCTAGTAAGAAGACTGTTTTAATAATTGCTCATAGATTATCTACTATTCAAAACGCTGATTCAATTTATTTAATAAGAGAAGGAGAAGTGCATGACTTCGGTACTCATCAAGAACTATTATCAAGGAATAAACTCTATAAAGAATTGGTTGAAACTCAGTTTATTAATAAAGGAGCGTGAAAGTCAGCAAATTAATAGAATTAAGCTTTAGACGATTTTTTCAGTAA
This sequence comes from Streptococcus sp. CL5.50, assembly GCF_049738015.1. Taxonomy (NCBI): domain Bacteria; kingdom Bacillati; phylum Bacillota; class Bacilli; order Lactobacillales; family Streptococcaceae; genus Streptococcus; species Streptococcus sp. CL5.50. The sequence continues at coordinate 69,410 of NZ_JBKOTR010000007.1, read as the reverse complement.
ACCAATTAGGATTTAAGAAAAACTCAAAAATCAATGGGCCTTGATCAACGATAAAAAACAATAGGGTGAATCAATATTTTCGACATATTTTATATATGAAAAAGATAGCAGTACCTAAAATGATATATAAATCAACAATCGGCATTTAAGATAGTAAAAACTATTAAATAGAAAACGAACGGATTAAGAATGTACCTTATTAGAAAATTAATCTTGTTCGTTTTTATGTTTTACACTATTAATCATTAACAATAGTTAATAATATATTTATTTAATTTATAAGTGTGTTTTTAAATATTTTTATGCCAATTTGGCATAAAATACAAGTCTCGTTCAGATCTTAACTATAATTTTCTTAGAAGTGAACGAGTGTATAGGCGCGTCAGAGATTTGATTTACGCAAGAGTATATTGCACAGTACTTGTTCTGGAGTCAATTTCATACTCTAAGATTGAGGGTGCTCAACGAACGCTAGCTATCTATTGACTATTTAATAATGCTCTCTTCCCTCTATAAAGTATACATTAGGGCTGGCAGATTGTCCTTATTACCTGAAAAATAAAAAATAGTCCCTCCTGATTTGTTCATTGATAATTGAATAATCTTAGGTGGGACTTTATTTGTTGAGCAATAGAATGTAATGTGCTAGGAAATGAGCGAGAATCATTTATTCAAAAATAGTATGGTAACCTATCTGCCATGACACAATTAATGATAATGATACTTCTGACCGTTCAGGCCGCCATCGTAAAAAGATAGCGGGTGAAACTCCCATGAGTGATAATACTAATCATTCCCACTGAGAGCAACTTAGAGTAACATGTTATCAGGAGGGAAAGTTCTGGAATAATCAGTAGTAAAATATAGTATGCAATTTTCAATGCTTAAATTTTTATACTCCCGAAATATGCTAACTAATAGTCACATAATCAAAAGGTTGGAATTTATAAGTGTGGACGAAAGTTTTCATACTATGTCCCCTTGGTTTTTCTTTCATCACTTCTGTGAACTCTGTCAGAAAGTCAGACTAAATCTTATTAAGTTACAAGTAATAGCTAGCTTCTATAGAATGATAATGAAAATTCTAGATTGGATTTGCATAATACTGTTATCAGTAGATCTTCTATCCATTGATTTGTTTCACCTGTGTTACAGAATCTCGATTAGTTTTACAAGTAAAAATAGAACGGTTTCTATCCTAACGACGAGCAGCCTAAGCAGTTTTTTCCTTTGTTTAAATAAACCTAAAATTTAGTATTGTTCAGCTTCAGAGAAGTGCTTGTATGATTGATTTGTGAACATTTTCCTATAATTTTGTAATATTTTTGAGACTATAATATATCAGATAAACATGTCTTTTGTGTTTCACTTTATTTTAAAATAATACTAATTTTTGAAAGTCAGTAATATTAAATATTTGATAAAATCTTTGCTCTCAGATGGTTAATAGATATGCTTATGAGAAGTGTTTAATAAATTAATTTTAGTTCAAAATGTCCAATTTGGACACTTTGAATGATTTCTTAGTTTTATATATTATACTTTTCTCAGGAGAAAGCTAGATGTACAGACGTTTGAGAGATTTGAGGGAAGATCACGATTTGACCCAAAAACAAATAGCTAAAATACTTTCGTTTACAAACTCAGCTTATGCTAAAATTGAACGGGGGGAACATATGTTAACTGCAGATGTATTGGTAACTCTCTCAAGCTTTTACGATGTTAGTACAGACTACCTATTGGGATTGACAGATTTTCCTGATAAAATTCGCTTTAGAAAATAATCTCCTCAATTTCATAGAGTGTGAAAATGAGGGGATTTTTTATTTGTTCTTTGAAAATTGAATAGTCCAAAATGGTACTTTCCTCATTTGTGGAGCAAATTTGAATGGCTCGCCATGATAAGAGCGATTTAAAACCATCAATAAAATAGAGCGATACTTTATATGCCATGATACAAATGATATACAATGATACTTCTGACCGTTCAGGCTGCCAACGTAAAAGAGCAGTAAGTGAAATTCTTATGATGACTTCATCAGTCATGCCATGGAGGAGATTGATAAAAGATAAAAGGGAAGTGATTTTTTGAAATCAAATTTAAAAAATTATATAGTCGAGCTAGAGATGCTAAATCTATTATTCTTAAAAAAACTTATTAGCGAAAAAGAATATGAAAAAATAAAGCTGAAACTGCGTAAAATATACACAAATTAGCTGACCTTTTTTATTGGTTGCGGTAAAATAAATGCAGAGAAATAGGAGGTTAAGCCATGTCAAATAACGTTGAAATTATAAAAGCAAATCCTTTAGTAACTAGAAGAAATGATAATAGTGGTTCTTTATCGAGGAGAGTAGCAGCATATTGTCGTGTTAGTTCCGATAGTGATGATCAAAAAAATAGCTATGATTCTCAAGTTCGTCATTATAGAGAGTATATATCACAGCACCCAGATTGGATTTTGGTTGACATTTATGCTGATGAAGGGATTTCAGGAACTCAAGTTGGAAAAAGACAAGATTTTCAAAGATTGATTTCAGATTGCCTTGATGGAAAAATAGACTATATCATTACCAAAGCCATTGCTCGCTTTGCTAGAAATACATTAGATACTCTCAAATATGTTCGTTTGCTCAAAGATAAACAAATTGGTGTATTTTTCGAAGAAGAAAATATTGATACTTTAACTATGGATGGTGAGTTACTATTGACGATATTAAGTTCAGTGGCTCAACAGGAAGTTGAAAATACATCTGCCCATGTTAAAAAGGGTTTAAAAATGAAGATGCAACGTGGAGAACTTATTGGTTTTCAAGGTTGTCTTGGTTATGACTATAATCAAGATACAAAGTCGATATCAATAAATGAAAAAGAAGCCAAGATAGTACGTTATATTTTTGAACGATACATTGATGGTATTGGGGGTAGGGCAATAGCTAGAGAACTTGATGAACTAGGTTATAAAACTCCGAGAGGTCTTGATCACTGGCAAGATACAACAGTTTTAGGAATTATTAAAAATGAGAAGTATAAAGGTGATATTCTAATGGGAAAAACTTTCACTGTTGATCCCATTAGTAAGAGACGTTTAATAAATTTCGGTGAAGAAGATAAATACTACATTAAAAATAATCATGATGCAATAATTAGTCCAGAAATTTTTACACAGGCGCAAGAAATTCGATTACGGAGATCAGGAAACAAAAAAACCATAGCAAATACAAAAGGTAAACGAGAAAGATATTCAAGAATGTACCCTTTTAGCAGTAGATTGGAATGTGGTTTTTGTGGTACTGTTCTGTCTAGAAGAAGTTGGCACTCTAGTTCAGAGTACAAAAAGATTATTTGGCACTGTACAACATCTATAAAGAGAGGTAAAAAGCATTGCACTCATAGTAAAGGCATAGAGGAAAAAGCAATAGAAAATGCTTTTTTACAGAGCTACCAACAGTTGTTTTATGAAAATAATAACCTAACTGAAGACTTTCTTGAAATTATAAAAGAAGAGCTTACTGATGATACCTTAAAAGTAGAGTTGAATAAGATAGTTAGTAAATTAAATTCGTTGTACAAAAAAGAAGAAAAATTAGTTTCAATGAATCTAGATGGAAAAATAAGTGATTCTGTATATGAAGATAAATTCAATCAAATACAAATTGAGAAAGAAAAACTTTTAGAAGAAAAAGTAAACTTAGAAGTAACTTTAAAATCAGAAGTTGATATAAAAAGTAGATTAGAGAATTTTAAAGAAATTTTAACTTCACAAAAGACTTTGACGGAGTTTGACAAGGACATTTTTGAAAGTATCGTTGAAAAAATAATAGTAGGCGGAATAAATTCTGATGGAGAAATTGATCCAGCAATGTTGACTATAATTTTTAAAACGGGAGATTCTTCGACTAAAGATGCAAAATCTTACAAATCTAAAAGAAAGAATGCTAAAATAGAAAATGATAAATTGTGTTTTAATGCCGTAACCGATGACGAAAAAAAGTGTACAAATAAAGAAAACAGCGCATGTTGAGGCGGTATCACTGCTTGTACGAGCTTAGAAAAAATGTTGACGAAAAATCCTTGGTGTCAAGGATTTTTTTGGTATCCTCAAAAAGGTAATTTTATAATTGACAATTTGTCAGTATAGTAGTATAATTTATAATCAGGAGGAATAAAATGCGAGATGTAAAAGATCCGGAAATTCGACGGGCTGAGATTATGGATGCTGCTATGCTCCTCTTTATGGAGAAAGGATATGCGAACACAACAACTCAGGATATAGTCGATAAGGTAAATATATCACGAGGTTTGTTATACTATCACTTTAAGAACAAAGAAGATATTCTGTATTGTCTTGTGGAACGTTATTCAGAGAAATTATTGAGAGATATTCATGTGATTGTCAATGATGACGACAAAACTGCTATTGAAAAAATAAGAGCCTTTATAGATGCCACAATAATCTCTACAGATAACGTTTCAGCGGAAGGAACTGAGTTACAAAAGACGGTTGATCTTGAAGAAAATCGTTATATGTTAGATAAGTTATCTCATAAGCTCATTGAAAAACTGACTATATATTTTGAGAGGATAATAAATCAAGGTATCTCAGAAAAAGTATTTTCTGTAAAATATCCATCAGAAACAGCAGAATTTCTGATGACAGCCTATGTTTTTGTTTCAAATAACATAGGTATAATAACTTCAAAGAAAGAACCTGTCAAAGATTACTTGAATGCATTTAAGATAATGCTGGAACAAAATCTAAATACAAAAGGACTCTTTAGCAATTAAAAAAAGATAGAATGTTTGTAAAGAGAACTATGTACCGATAGCTAAATCAAAACAAGCTATCGGTATTATTTCAAAATATAACTGACAAATTGTCAATGGAGACGAAAATATGTTAGAGATAAAGAATTTTAGTAAAAGTTATGGGGATAAGAAGGTTGTGGATAACCTATCTATTTCAGTACAGCCTGGAGATATTTATGGTTTTATTGGAGCAAATGGTGCAGGAAAAACGTCAACGATAAAGGCAGTTGTTGGTATCCATGATTTTGAAGACGGAAGTATAATTATCAACGGTCATTCTATTAAAGAAGAACCTGTTATTTGTAAAAAAATGATGGCGTATATCCCAGATAATCCAGATTTGTATGAACATATGACAGGACTTCAATATATTAATTTTATTGCTGACCTGTTTGAAATTCCTACAAAAACACGCAGGGAGAGAATCCAAAAATACGGTGATTTATTTGATATGACTGAGCATCTTTCGGGGATTATTTCTTCATATTCACATGGTATGAAGCAACGAACAGCCATTATTTCTGCACTTGTACATTCTCCCAAACTGTTGATTTTAGATGAACCTTTTGTTGGGCTAGATCCCAAAGCAACTTTCCTACTAAAGAAAATTATGCATGAGTGTGTTTCAGATGGAGGTGCTATTTTCTTTTCAACCCATGTATTGGATGTTGCGGAAAAATTATGTAATAAGATTGCCATTATCAAAAATGGAAAGTTAGTTGCAAGTGGTAATACAGGAGATATCAAAGGCAATGAATCATTGGAGGCATTTTTCATGGAGGTGCAGGGCAATGAGTAACATTTGGATACTAATTAGAGCACAATTGATAAATTTTTTTCCCATTAACCAGATTAGAGAGACGGGAAATAAAAAACAAAGTTCAATGGCTATTGCGAGTTTTGGCATAGTAACTCTTGCCTTATTTTGCTTTTTTTATAATATGCTAACAGCTAAAACATTGGTACAAGTTGGACAGCAGAACTTGATACCGGCATATATGGTCTCTGTATCAAGTTTTTCAATATTATTTTTGACTGTCTTTTATTCGAATGGCATTTTATTTGGCAGTCGAGATATGGAAATTCTCCTATCCTTACCTGTTAAAAGTTCGTATATTATCACCAGCAAGTTCATGTTTATGTACTTATTGAATTTTTTAATCGGCTTGATGTTTATGCTTCCGGGTGGAATTGTATGGGGCTTGAACGGAAGTTTAAACCTCCTACAGATTATATTGTATTTTACTTCTATAATTTTTGCCCCGTTGATCCCCATGTGTATAGCGACATGCATGGGAATCGTTATTGTTGTCGCTTCATCTTTTTTTAAAAGGAAAAATGTTATCTCTCTTATTTTTTCATTTGCGATGTTAGGTATAATTGGATATTTTGCATTATCAGCTTTGCAATCAGGTGATGAAAGTAGTATTGGGGTTACTCTGGCTAAGCAAATTACTGGACTGTATCCAATTTCTAGACTATTTATGTCATACTACAATTTTCCAATGTACTATGGAATGGGATTTTATATAGTTCTTTCAATAGTCGTCTTTTATCTATTTGTCAAAATTGCTTCGTTGAAGTATGGAATACTTAATACACTTGCCAATACAAAATCAAGATATGCTAATTGCAAAGTATCTTATGAAAGAAAATCGGTATTTTTTGCCTTGTATCAAAAAGAGCTTGGACGATTTTTAAGTTCTTATATGGCAGTCTTGAATGCTGGGCTTGGAGTGATTCTTTTATGTGTCTTTAGTATATGTTTCCTGTTTAATTCTGTAGGGCAAATAGGAAATTCTGCAGGAATTGAAAATATAAATGAGTATCTTTCAAACTTAGCTCCCGTCTTTATTTCATCTATGCTTTCACTCAGTTGTCCAGCAGCTTCATCTATGTCTTTAGAGGGTAAAAATATTTGGATTTTGAAAAGTTCTCCGGTTGAAGTGAAAATGATTTTAAATGCTAAGATAGCTGTCAACCTTACACTTCATTTGATTGGATATATGATTTCTGTATCTGTATTTATGCTTAAACTTGATATGAATCCTATTCAAGTTATGAATCTAGTTATTGTTCCTATATGTTACTCCCTTTTTATAACGGTAATCGGAATTGCATTAAATAAAAAATATCCTAACTATGATTGGGACAGTGAGATGATAGTTGTCAAACAAAGTCTTCCTGTTATTGTAACTGGAATTATTGGTATGATTGCGCTTATTACGCCACTTTTGCTTAATTGGCTGTTTAATCTTCCGATTATATTTGTTTTACAGGTAGTATCAGTAGTTTTATTGATTATTACAATGGGTGTTTATTTAACAATAAGCAAGTCAAATTTTATCTAGTTAAAGGAGAAAAATAAGATGAAAAACAGACTGATAAAAGATATTTTGGTGTTATTAGTAATGCTAGCTATAATAGTTGTTATTTGTAGATTTCTCCCAGAAAAAGTTCCGATTCATTTCAATGCAAAAGGAGAAGCAGATATGTTTGCAAATAAATACTATCTTCTACTAGCTACAGTCATCCCCTATTCTGCATATTGGAAGTTTGTTAGGCAAAGTGATAATAAAAAGATTAAATGAAACCCCATCTATATTTACAAATTGCATCAAAATTAAGAACGACTATTTTAAGAGGTGATTATGCACCTGAACAACAAATTCCTTCAATAAGGAGATTAGCAGAAAACGAGAAGTGTAATCCGGCAACTGTCCAAAAAGCAATGAAAGTTCTCGAAGAACAGAATTTGATTATTAGCTGTGGAACATTAGGATATTTTGTCATAGCAAGCGAGCAAGAAATAAAGGAGTTAAGATATCAAGAATCTAACAAGCTAGTGAAAATTTTGTTTGAAAAACTTGGTGAGCTAGACTTTTCAGAAGATGAGATTGTCAATTTATTTTTTAGAAAAGATGCTTAGAAGAAGTTGAATGGAAATTTATTAGGATTTTTGTGAAAGTATAGAAAAGCCTTGATTGTAAGGCTTTTTTGCATTTTCCAATAAAGAACTTGACATTATTAGTTACTTCCACTACAATAGAATTACATACCGACAGTATGATAGAAAGGAAATATGATGGCAAGGAGTAGAAACTCACATGAAACTAGAAAAAAAATACTAGAGGTCTCAAAAAATTTATTTTTAGAAAAAGGATTTGACAATACGTCAATACAAGATATCATAGATGGCTTAGGTGGATTAACAAAAGGTGTTATCTATCATCATTTTGAGTCTAAATATGATATACTGCAAACAATCATTAGCGAAAACAATCAAGAAATTTTCAATTATAATTGGAGAGGAAATACTGGATTAGAAAAGATACAAAATTCTTTGATGGACTCTTTCTCTAATTTTGAACATCAAAGGCTCGTTTACTCTGCCTCAATCATGCTAAGAAGTCCACGTTTGTTAGGAGAGCAGTATCTAGGTCTATTTTCTGATTTTTTACCCGAAATTAGAGAAAGAGTTTTCGAAGGAGTTGAAGATGGGTCTATTAAAACAGAATATCCAGAAGAGCTAGCAGATTTAATTGTTTTAACTCTAAATATTTGGATTGGTTTCCAAATTTCCGTTTTTTCATTAGTAGAATTAAAGCGCAAAATGAATTTCATTAAACTTACTTTTGAAGGTCTAGGGGTACAGTTAATTTCTGATGAAATGATGGAGGTGATTTTCAACTTATTCGATCACTTAAAAGGTGTCAAATAAATTATAAGTATTGATATTTTAAAAAATACCATACTCTAGATATGGTATTAAAAATTCCATTATACATACCTTCAGTATGTTTATTTTTTGAATTTCACATACCAGAAGTATGTAAAGTGCTTTTTGAATAGTGTAATTAATATTAACAAAATTTTTTGGAGGAAAAATCTATGTTGTCGCTTATTAAAATAGAATTAAATAAAGTTTCAAAATCAAAATTATTTTTAGCCTGGATGTGTACTATATTTATAGTGTTAGGTATTATAGCAATCATTATTATGGGTTTAGGTACTGATAATAAACTAGGAGAATTCACTGGACAGGATTCTAATGTTATTAGAGTTACTGGTAAATGGGAAGGTTGGGCAATTGTAGCTTCATTGTTTTCATCTTTATTTACCAAAGCAGCATTTTTGATTTTTGAATCTTATTTATTGTCTACGATTATTATTGATGAATTTAAACGAAGAACAATTTTTCAGCTGTTTTCCTACCCTGTTTCTAAAATAAAGTTACTATGGGGAAAAGTGCTTACAGTAATTCTGATATCATTTATTGCTCATTTTACTGCACATTTAGTTATTCAATTATTAATTAAATTAGTAGCAGTTTTAACTGAATCAAATTATATCCCAGTAGCTAATCAAATGATTAACTTAGCTGGAATTACGTTTGGAACGGTATTAATCGGAATACTACCTTTTGTTTTAGGCATGATTAGGCATTCAATAGCTATAACAATGCTTTCAGGACTTGGTTTAGCAGCTTTACTTTCGAATGTAAGTCCAGGCAGTTTAACGAATAATTTTGTTGATAACTTATTCTTCTTAATATTTGCTAGTTTCATAAGTTTAATGATTGTTTCGTTTTCAATTTATACTATTTCAAAATCAGATATTAATATCAAGTAGTATAGCTAAATTTAATGGAAGGAAAGTGCTAATTTTGTGATGATTTATTTAAACGAAGAGACTGTATAAGTTAGTATTTATGCTCCTGAAGAAAAATTCTTGCATTTAAAGCTAGATATAGAAAGAGAGATAGAAATGAGAAATATTGTTGAAGTAAAAGAAGTTTTTAAAACAATTGATAAGGAAGAAATTTTAAGTGGTATCAACCTTCAAATTGCTGAAGGAGAAATCTATGGTTTTTTAGGACCGAATGGTGCTGGAAAAACAACGTTAATGAAATGTATGTTATCCTTATCAACAATTACATCAGGTAGTATTGAAATTTTTGGGAAAAATCTACAAGAACACAGAGAAGAGATTCTAAGTCAAGTTGGAAGTGTTATTGAAACACCAATTTTTTATGAAAACCTCACAGCAAAAGAAATTTTGGAAATTCACGCGCAATATATGAGGAAAAATATTACCGAATCAGATATAATAAGAGCCTTAAGAATGGTCGGATTAAAAAATACGACTAAAAAAGTAAAAGATTTTTCGTTAGGAATGAGACAGAGACTTGGTTTAGCTCGGGCTTTCCTAACAAAACCTAAATTGTTAATTTTAGATGAACCAATCAATGGTTTAGATCCAATAGGAATTCAAGAAATTCGGAATCTTTTGTTGTCTCTATCTAAGGAATGTGGTGTTACAATATTCATCTCAAGTCATATTTTATCGGAAATTTCACAGATAGCAGATAAGATTGGTGTTATCAAAAATGGAGAAATGCTAGAACAGGTCTCTATGAGAGAGCTTAGGAGAGAGAATATTGACTTAGAAGAATATTTTATGTCACATTTTCTAAATGAAATTTAAGAATTATGAGGTAGATTAGGAATGAAACAATTGACAAAGTACCATAAGAAATCTTTTTATACTTTCATGATTTTTAATATACTAGTTCCTTTAACTAATATTGCTTTTGCTTATTCTATTAAAATTATAATTGATAGTGGAATGTCCCAAAATAGGGAAGATTTAACCCAAGCGATACTAATAGGCGCTATCGTAATATTTATCTATGCCAGTCTTAATTTTATATCCCTTCGATTAAGAAATAAACTTGTTAGGCAGATTATGTCAAGATACAAAAATAAGGTGTTTAAATCTATTTTAGATAGGGATTATAGAGAATTTTCTAAGGAAAAATCAGGGAAATTTATTTCAATATTAACTGAGAACATGAAGAAAATTGAGCAGGATTATTTGCACCAGTATTTTAATATTTCAAAAAATATTTCCTTAATGATTTTCTCACTAGTAGCCATGTTTATAGGTAATTGGTTTTTGACCTTATTAGTTATCATTGCTAGCATTATTCCTATGATGATTTCAGGTTTTATTGGACAAAAATCAGCCTCTCTACAAAATAGTTCTATGATAGCCGAGCAGAAATATTTAGCTAAGGTTAAAGATATTTTAGCAGGGTTTCTAGTTATAAAGAGTTTTAATGTGAAAGAGGCTATCGGTCAAGATTACAAAAACGAAAGCGAAAAATTGGATGAGATATATTTCATCAAAGGGAAATTTGATGTTTTATCTAATGTTGTTTCTCAACTTTCAGGGATGATTGTTTTTTTAGTAGCCTTTGGTGGAGGAATGTATCTGGTCTTCGGTGGGCATACCACAATTGGGAGTGTTACAGCTATTGTTCAACTAGTCAATTTTGTAGTAATGCCACTAAATGAAATTGGTATGGGAATGAGTAAATTCCGCGAAGGTCAGGCTACACTGAATTCATTTGAGGTAAAAGATGTAATCGAACTTCAAACTGGTAAAACGAAAGAATATTTTGATGATGTCATTTCTTTTTCAAATGTAGATTTTTCCTACCCTAATACTGAGGAAAAGATTTTTAATAATTTATCTTTACAGATCAAAAAGGGGGAAAAAATTGCAATAGTAGGTATGTCAGGTAGTGGAAAATCAACTTTACTCAATCTATTACTGCGTTTCTATGATGTAACAAGTGGGTATATCTCAATTGATAATCAAGATTTGCAAGCTATTTCAGCAGAGAGCCTTTATAACTTAATGACTATTGTTCAGCAAGATGTTTATATCTTTGATGATACTTTAAAAGCAAATATTACCCTTAGTCAATCCTTTACTGAAGATGATATAAAAAAAGCTGTACAGCAGTCTGGCTTAGAAAGTTATATTTTAGAAAATGAATTAGGTCTACAAACTTCATGTGGCGAGAATGGATCAAATCTATCTGGGGGAGAAAGACAGAGACTTAGTATTGCGCGTGCTTTAATTCGAAAAACACCAATCTTATTATTAGATGAGGCTACCTCGTCTTTAGATAATAAAGTTACTACTGAAATTGAAAATTCAATTTTAGAAATTCAAGATTTGACGGTTCTTGTTGTTACCCATAAGTTAAATAAGAGCATGTTGAAAAAATACAATAGAATTTTTTTTATGAAAAATGGAGTTATTGTTGAAGATGGTTCTTTTGATAACTTGATGGATAGGAAAGGTGAGTTTTATAAGTTGTTTGAGTTGAGTGTGTAATTCTCTTTCATTTTATAGTATAATTTTATAAAACACTCTATCATTTTCGTTCTATAATATAGAAGTTTGCTATCACGACATGTTAAGGTGGTATCACTGCTTGTACGAGCTGAGGTATCAGCGAAGTAGAAGTAGATGCTACGCCCATGCGATAGGACTTGTAGAACGAGGAGGGAAACCGACGAAATAATACGGTAAGTCCGAATCGTCTAGTATGTAGTATTTCTGGTGCAATCTTAGTCAGTTTATAATAAAATGATATGTTTAATGATGTGTTTTAAGAAAAAATTATAATTTAGAAACGTGAATAGACTTGTTTAAACTTTATGTCTCTTTAGAAAGTGTGAAAGATTGGACGAACAAATTTTTTTGATGGGTGGAAATCCGCCGATTAAGAACCATACGATTGTTAATAAAATTGTGTCATCAAGGAAGATCGAAAGAATTGTCATTTTTACAGTTTATCGAGAAAATTGGGAACCGTATATGAAAAAGTACACGGAAGTTTTCCGAAGCTATATTTCTAACCTAAACACTGATTACTTACTTTTGGACACTGAGCAGATTGATTTTGATATCTATTTAGATGCTAATCTAATCATCATCGGTGGAGGAAATACGGAAAAATATATATCTACTTATGTCAATCAGGAGTTCAAAAATTATATCGATCATATGCTTAATAAAGGGGCAAAAGTTATAGGGTTTTCTGCAGGAGCCCTATTATTAGGAGAAAAAGTCTATGTCTCACCTAATGATAATTCAGATCATCAGATAAAGATAAAAAATGGATTAGGAGTCTTTAGTCAGTTTTTAATTAGTGTCCATTATGATTCATGGAATGATAAAGCAAATAAGGATAGAGCTGAAGAACTCGTTAATGTTCCCATAATTCCACTAAATGATCATTCATGTCTTGTATTAGATAAACTTGGAAACATTATTGAGAAAATTGACTAGTTTTAATCATGAGAATCTGAATCTACGAAACTAAAGTATTGACGAAATGAATAATGAAAAGCCTTGATTGTAAGGCTTTTTTTGTGTTTTTGTGATAGAATATAGGTAGTTTAAAATTGACAGCAACTAAGAAGCAGTAAAAATATTATTCATAAAATAATCAAGATAAGGAAGATAAAATGACAGAAATTGACAAAAAGAATTTAAAAAATTATCTTTATTGTACATTTGGAATTACTTATATAGCTTGGGTGCTTCTTGCCATATTTACACAATCTCATATTTTGGGATTAGGGACGTTTATAGGGAGAATATTACATATAGTTGGTGCACTTGGACCAGCTATTGCAAGTGGCTTTTATTTGAAAAGGAATAATATAAAATTTAAACATTTTGTATTTAGTAAGAAAGAAAATGGTAGTATTTATTTCATTATTCATTTGTTAGCAATTTTGATACTATTTTCTGTATCTTCCTTAGAATTAAACGGAGTATCAATTTATCTGATGCCACTATTCTTTATACAATTAATTTTTTTTGGTGGTGGACATGAAGAATTAGGATGGAGAGGTATATTACAACCGTTACTTGATAAAAAATATACTTATTGGCAATCTAATTTGATTGTAGGATCAATTTGGGGGATTTGGCATCTGCCTTTATGGTTTATAGTTGGAGAAAGCCATCAAGGATTTCCTTTTATTTTATTTTTTATATATACATTATTTTTAAGTTTTGTTTTAGGGCTTCTTTATCGTCAAACGAAATCTGTGGGGTACTGTCTATTATTTCATGCGTTCGCAAATTTGTTAAATCTCTATTTTGTGTTAAAAATTAATCTTATTTTTATTATCATATTAATTACTTATTTAATTTATACAATATTGGCGAGTAATAGAATTAGTAAGGAAACAACATTTTAAAATTTAAAGCAGCATATCCATTATTGAAGGTAACAATCAGTCTATCTAGATAATAGATGATAAAGAATTTTCTGTTGTAATTTCAAGTGGAATGATGAATGTCGTTTCTTTTGGAACTGGCGAAAATCTTTCCGTTCCATAGTATCATTTTAAAATGATTTTCATTGCCTTTTGTTTATTAGTATAAAAGAAAAATATTATCATATGTGGAGGCGGTAGTTTTGATGTCAAAAGTTGCAACCAGTGAATAAATGAAGTGTAGAAAATAAAGGCTTGTTCAATTCAACATATGATGAATTACCGGCACCCAAACCAAAGAAAAAGAAATCATTAAATTAGAAGTTGTAGGGGGGAAGAATGAGAATCGGAGTTATTCAAGCAAGTTCGCAAGCGACTAAAAATCAAATAATCTATGATGCTGTATTAAAGTATGCTCCAAAGAAATCTGAGATTATAAATTTTGGCTGTACGATGGAAGAAAATGAAAAATACTCGTATATAGAAATTTCTATTCTTATAGGTATCTTGTTGGCAAGCAGGACAGTTGATTTCGTTGTTACGGGCTGTTCTTCTGGACAAGGAATGATGCTTGCTTGTAATAGTATGCCTGATGTCATTTGCGGGTATGCACCTACACCGAATGATGCCTATTTATTTGCTCAGATTAATAATGGAAATGCGATATCATTACCATTAGGTGAAGATTATACATGGTCAGGTACTGAAAATCTTGAAAGAACAATAGAAGCTCTTTTCTCGGAGCCATTTGGGCAAGGATACCCCAAGAGTGAGGCAGAGAGAAAGGTAAGAGATGCCGAGAAACTTAAAGAAATAAGAAGAATCGGACAGGTTCAGTTTGAAGAATTCGCAAATGTACTAGATATATCATTGTTTGAATCAATAAAGAGGAAACAGAATGTAATTCAGAATGTAAAGGCGTATGGGAAGAAAGAAATAGCTGATTTAATGAAATGAGTAAATCATAGTTTGTCGGGGTAATACCTTTTAACAATAACCTTATGCTATTGTCAAAAGGCTTATAGACATGTTCGCACATACATACATGTTCACTTGGCATACATAGTGTTCACTCGTTTTATGTCGAGTGTGTGGTACTGCTTTTAAGAGCTGATTGAACAAGGAAAATTAGCTAGTGAAAGTCCTACAGTAAGGAGTTTAAACATGAAATTCCATGAATTTGGTGATAAGAATTTGCCTCCTATTTTACTGATACATGGTGGTGGCAGTTCTTGGTGGAATTATCTTCGTCAAGCACAAATCTTAAAAGAAGAATACCGTATTATTCTACCCACTTTGAATGGTCACGGCGAAGAATATCAACTTGATTATGTTTCTACTGAAGATTCTGCATTGGAGATTCTAGACTATATCAAAGCAAACTGTGGTGGGAAATTGTTTGCAATCGGTGGTGTTTCACTTGGTGGTCAAATTGTCATGGAGCTTTTGTCTTTAGATAGTGAAATTGCTGAGAAGGCCATCATAGACGGAAGCCTCTGTATTCCTCAACAAATGTTATCTAAAATCAGCATCTTTCTAGTGTCTCTATTTGGTAAACTGATGTTCAATAAATTCTCTTGCAAACTTCAGTTAAGCATGATGAACAAACTCTATCCTAAACTAGCTTATCCAAAGGAAATAAAAGCTTATTATTTGGAGGATCTGCCAAGGACGCCTGTCAAAACATTGGTGACCATTTACAAAAACTATATGGGGCATTACAAGCTGAAAGATATGATTTCTGCTAGCAAGGCTCAGGTTCTGTATATCTATGGTGAAAAAGAATTGAACTGTGTCAAAGCATCGGCGAAATTATTTCAGCAGCTACATCCAAATACGATTTTGTATGAAGCAAAGGGCTATAATCACGGCTATTTATCAGCTTACCTGCCTCAAGAGTGGATTGATTTGGTGGCACCATTTTTAAAGAGTGAACCATTGGGAATGTGTAATGAATCTGATATGTCACAAGGAGGAATCTCATGCTAGGAGCAATCGTTGGAGATATTGTCGGTTCTGTTTACGAATGGAACAATATCAAAACAAAGGACTTTCCTTTATTTCGGAAGGACTGCTTTTTTACAGATGACACGGTTATGACCTGTGCTGTTGCAGAAGCGATTATGAATGGGGGACAAAAAGACGACTTCATTGACGCGATGAAGAAATATGGCAGACTGTATCCGAATGCTGATTATGGTGCTCGGTTTAATGCATGGCTAAACAGCGATAACCGTGAGCCTTATAATAGCTTTGGGAATGGATCAGCTATGCGTGTTTCTCCATGTGCTTGGTTCATGGACTGTGATGTCTATGAGAGAACTGGTACGTGGCCATCATCTAGAGAACTTGCGAGTCTTTCTGAAGAGGTAACTCATAATCATCCAGAAGGTGTCAAAGGCGCTATGGCTACAGCTGATGCTATTTTTCAATGTCGTTTTTACTTTGGTGGTTATTGTAGAGAATACGAGCAATCAATTAACGACAATCCTACGGAGTGTAAAAGACGGATTAAGGATTATATAGAGAAGGAATACGGCTACAATCTATTTCAAACTTTAGATGAAATCCGTCCTAACTATCGTTTTAACGAAACATGTCAGGAAACTGTCCCTTAAGCCATTATTGCCTTTCTTGAAAGTAGGGACTTCGAAGATGCAATAAGAAATGCCATCTCACTTGGTGGTGACAGTGATACTCTAGCTGCAATTACTGGCAGCATTGCCGAGGCAGCTTATGGTATTCCTGATTGGATAAAGGATAAGGCCTATTCTTACTTGGATGACCCCTTAAAAGATGTAGTTATGCGATGGGAGCTTTACATAGCAGGAAAATGATGGTTTAGTTAAGTAGAAAGGTGGCACCGATGGAATTACTTGATAAGTATAAAAAAGAAAATGTTATAGACGTTATCACTAATATTTTAAAGGCTATTCACCTGAAAAAAATATGAAGAAATTATGAATTATGTCGACGAATCAGAGATTGATGATTTAAATGAATTCTTTGGTTATGTTGAAAAGACATTGGAATTGAATGATTTTGACACGATTGATGAGTATGGTGTGGAATGTCATTTCAATCCGACTTATGAGTATGGTGTGGAATGTCATTTCAATCCGCCTTATGAGTATTCCCAATTGGAGATTTATGATTATGATGACCAGACTGGCTTTGCTGTTGATTATGATTTGACTTCAAATTCTGAATTAGTAGATATGGTGTTGCAAGTAGAGTTTCTATATACCGATAATGGCTATACAGTAAGATTTCTTAATGTCGATCCTGGTTAGGAGAAGTTTAATAAGCAATATCCTTAATACACTATTTATACAGGCATTTAAGATTTTCTTGAATGTCTTTTTTGTGCAAGAGTAAGGTTAAACCTTTTAAAACTATTAAGTTTTCCTATCAGTATCTTGAATGTCTTTAAATTAAGTTTATGAATGAATCTAAATGGTTATAGAAAGTCATTTTCAGTATGTTCATGTTATAATAGTCTTAGACTTTGTATTTTTGGAGAAATAAATGAAAAAATATAAGCATTTATTATGGCTTGCCGGCTTGGTAATCATTCTGGTATCACTGTTTTCCTTGAATGGATGTAGTTTTGGGGGTGAAACCATTCCCAAAAACAGAACAAAGAAACAGTACGAATTTGAAAAAACGTTTGAGCCCATGTTTAAATTTTTAGAACAAGACAAGAAGGACTTTACGGGATTAAAGGCATACACTAGTAGAGTTTATATAAAAAATCAAACTGAAGTTAAAAAATACGAAGTGGACTTAGATATCACTCAAGCTGATATTAAAGGTGATTATACAATAACAATTGGGGAAAATAATGAAACTGCTCCGGTTACATATTCTAATGGGAAGTTAAATTATGGGTCGGAGGTAAATCCTTTATTTGATGAAGAAATTCTAAATTTAGTGGTACAAAGAGATTTCTTTACTTCTTTAGATGTAAAGGAGACCTTTAAGAGTGCAGAAACAGAACTTAGTGAGATTGTATATCAGCCAGAAAATAACTCTGACCTCTATAAACATCTAAAAAGCAAATATGATTTACCAGAGGAAACAACATGTATAGTATTAGTAAATCATTCCAGCTCAACTATATATAGAGTAACTATTCAACTAAAATCTAATCAAAAGATTGTGCAAATTAGTAGTGTTATTTTTGAAAAAGAATCAGGTTTTCATGAACGAAATTGAAAAGAGTAATTGTCGAGTTGAAATGTCAGTAATCTTATCGAATGTTGTTTAGAATTTAAAATGTCACAATGTAAGGAATTCGAGAAGCTGAATAAGAATTTATTAAATTAGCTAGAAAGTATTGGGGTGGTAAATGTGAAAATTAATTTTAGAGGATTAGATGTTGCTTATTTTGATGTGTTAGAGATGGGAGAGAAAAAGTACGTTCTCGATTCCAACTCCACGACACCAAAGAGTTATTATTGGGGACTTTCCCCTGAAACTCTTGAAGTTGATTTGATAGAACTTGATAGTCAGAATAAAAATTTTGATAAAAAAATTAAGATGGGACCCTCAGGAATGCGTATGGTATCTATTGGTTTTAGTCTTCTTCTGTATAGAGTAGTAACATCAATTTCTAGATATTATGATATTAGTCATTATCTGTATTTAAAAGTATCTTTATTTCTCATATCTATTTTGGTAGCCTATATTGTCTATCAAGGTATTTTAATGAAATCGAGGAAGGAGATTTCAAGTCGTTTATCGCAGGAAAAGAAGAGGTTTAAAATAGTCTTTCAGAATAATAAGAAAAAAAGACAATTCCATGCTTATCTATTTCCCATTTTACATACAATTGCTTTCTCTATTTATATGGGACTAGATGATGGAACAGAAGCTGCAATTCTAGTGTTGAATGGTTTGTTGGCTTATCTATTTATTTGGATTGAATCTGGCGTTATTCCATTGACTTATGCTTATCAACAGAAATACCTAGAATTTAAAGAACTTAAAAAGCTATAATGTAACTTATAACGAAATTCAGAAAGTATTTAGGTGGTAGGAGTAAAAGATGGAGATAAGTTTTAGAAATTCTAACATTGGTTGCTATCAAATAGTCGAAATAGATGGGCATTCTCAGAAATATATTATGGATACTAGCACTCTGTCACCTAAGAGATACTGTTGGGGTTTATTACCCCAAAATATCACTCTTGATATGACGGAATTGGATAAGAAAAATACTAGTTTTGCAACAAAATCAAAAACACTATTGGGAACTAGCACTATAGCTATAATGGTCCAACCGATTGTAAAAATTGGATACGATATGTTAAGAAATTTATTTGTAAATTATGAGATAAGTCAACAAATATTCTTAAAGATAGTTTTATATTTTATTTCTATGTTGATTTCTTATCTTGTTATTTGGAATTCTCTGCGAAAAGCTCATAAAATTGCAGCTGAACGGTTGCCTAAGGAAAGTAAGAAAGCTAGATTAACACTTCGAACGACTAAAAGAAGAGAGTTAACTGGGTATATATTTCTTTTCCTAAACTTAGCATGCTTACTTTTCTTTTTAATGTTAAACGATGGTGAAGAGGGAGCAATTTTAGTAATTAATGGTTTAATTTCATTAGCCTTATTCTTGAGCGTTTGGACGATGCCTCCAATAAGTTTTTCTTATAGAAATAAATTTTTGACAGTTGAAAAAATTGAAGAATTGTAATAACGATGAAGCAGTCTTTATAGAGATTTTTTGATGGATTTGATAATGGTTTTAAAAAATATTGAATTACCATCATTGTTTTTGGAGGAAAATTTTGGAATTAAAATTTAAAAATTCGAATATAGCAGTTTTTAGAATCGTAGAGTTTAAGAATAAAAGTTATATCTTAGATCCGACTACTATAAAAGGCAAATCCTATTTCTTCGGTTCGCTTCCGAAAGAGGTTACTGCTGAGATGGTCGAGCTATCTCCGTCTAATGATAGTTTTAGAATAAAATCGAAAACACCAATAGGTGCATCTACTGCTCTAGTTATCATGATTCAGCCACTTGTGGGCTTCTCTCATACGCTGATGAAAGATGCCTTTATTAGCTGGGGAATCAATCAGCAAATTTTAATGAAAGTAGCGTTATTTGCTTTCTCTGTATTTTTGTCATATCTTATGGCTGTCTTTTATGAAAAAAGTGCGGTAGGAAAGTTTGAATCAAGAATTCCCAAAAATAGTAAACGTTGTCGACTTGTTTTGGAACCCAAAGGGAAACGAATGATTGATTGGTGGTATATTACTCTTGGAATTAATGCTGTTTGTTTAGCATTTTTTATAGGACTTGACAGTGGTTATGAAAGTGCTATATTGGTTATAAATGGCATAATTTCGTGGTGGTTTTTTGTAATACTGAGAATGCCACAAATCCCAGAGTACTATAAGACACTAACATTAACTGAAATTGAAGAGTTGTAATAGTGATGTTTAGTTTCTGGTAGCAGATTGTTTTAGAAAGTTTTTGGGTGATAAATGTGGAATTAAAATTTAAAGAAACAAATAAAACTTTTCATAAAATTGTAGAATTTAAAGGTGAAAAATATCTTTTGGATATGACTAGCATTAGTCCTAAAAATTATTTCTGGGGTTCTCTTCCGAGTGAAATCACAGCTAAATGCTTAAAGTTAGATAAAAGAGATACAAGTTTTGAGAGCTTAGCTCCAACTATGAGCAAATCTCTTGGTATTGGAGTAGGTGTAGCAATAGGTGGAGCTTGTTATGGGATTGTTACGAATGCTTTTAAGAGTTATGACATTAGCCATAATATCTCTTTTAAATTAGGATTATTTGTCCTTTTTATTGTCCTAGCTTATCTTACTTTCAGGTTCATTGCTTTTGTAGTTCGTCGTAGTCTTCACCAAAAGATTTCAAGTAAAGGAACGAAGTATCAAATAGTATTCAAACTAGCAAGGTCACAACGTCAGTTAAAATTGTATAAACTTCTGCCTATTCTTTTTGTTGCGGTTATAGGATCTTTGGTGTTTTATATGGTTACTGATAATGGGACAGAGGCCTCTATCCTTATTATTAATTATATTATATTACTGGGATTCTTTACTGTAATTTTAGGAATGTTACCACTCCGAGAAAGTTACGAAAAACAAGAGATTATTTTCGAAAAAATCAAGAATTCTTAAAATACGAGGATAAATTGGTACTGTTACACAATTACTCTATTTACTTATAAACAGGAGACATTATGTTTAAATCCAATAAATGGCTGTACTTTTTACTATCCATTCCTTTTCTGCTTCTTTTTTTAACATTTCTAAGCTATGGGAATTTTCTTCTTAACAACAACGGAAAATTTGTCCATGAGAATGAAAAGATTATCAAGAGTGCAATTACTACCTACCTGGAAGATGAGGAAAAACAATCAATAAATTCTATTAAACTTTTACCAAATACAGCTAGGGGAGGGTATGATAATGGTGGTGATGTGGGTGGAAGCTATCATATTCATTTTTCAGCCTATGTTAACGATAATCCTAAGCAGTCTTTAAAAGTGGAGTTGTATTTTCCAGATGCAAGCATTTCACCTTTTACTTTGATTAAACCCGATCCCTTTAAAGACAAAAAGAAGAAGATGTCACGATGGTTTATAGGTGAGATTGAGATCTTAGATGATCCTGCTAGGGATTGATTAAGAGAGAAAGAAAAGTTTCATAAAATTAAGAAAAGAGACTAGTATGAAGTCACATAGTTTGTTTTGTTTTAATGGAGTAATATCATTAACGTGTTCTCCCTTTATTGCTTATGCTTTTTTATATAGATGGGAGTTAAGGTTTATTAACGGTGCTCTTCGTTTTGTTGATAAGCCGGGATGGGCATTCTCAATGAACCTAATTAGTTTCATGTTTCTTGTTTGTGCTATACTTGCAATTTTCATTTATAAAAAAGAAGAAAATGGTCGTAAAAAAAGCTTTTTATTTCTCTTAGCGGCATCTATCACAGGTTTCGTACCGTTTCTCTCAATTTTTTCTGCAATTTTTGCATTCATTTCGGGAATATTGTATATAGGTGACTTTAATAAATTAGCTAAAAAAATTAAGTAAGAAGTTAGCAACAATAACACTTTGTTTTAAAAAACTAAAGTGTAAAAAATGTTATTTTCATTTTTTCTACTAGACAATATGCTTACCGTATCACCGATTATTTTAATCTCCAGTACGTCATATTTCTTTTTTCTGAGTTTTCATTGTATAATAGGGTTACATTTAGTTTCATATAATGAAATATAAAGATTTCTAACGAATATTGAGGAGAAATTAATGAAAAAAGCAATGTTAATTATCAACCCTACCTCTGGTGGGGAGAAGGCTCTGGATTATAAAGAAAAGCTGGAGAATAAAGCAAAAGAATATTTTGAGCAAGTGGAAACCAAAATTACAGAAAAAGCGCTGGATGCAACACATTTTGCTGAAGAAGCTTCTCGTGAGCAGTACGATGCAGTGGTTGTTTTTGGTGGAGATGGGACTGTCAATGAAGTCATTTCGGGTATTGCTGAGAGAGACTACATTCCTAAGTTAGGGATTATCCCTGGTGGTACTGGTAATCTCATTACGAAACTTTTGGAAATCAATCAAGACATCGATGGCGCAATTGATGAACTGGATTTTGATTTAACCAATAAGATTGATATCGGAAAAGCGAATGACAATTATTTTGGTTATATTTTTAGTATCGGTTCTCTACCTGAAGCGATTCACAATGTTGAAATCGAGGATAAGACAAAATTCGGTATTTTAGCCTATGCTGTAAATACCATGAAGTCTGTCATGACGGATCAGGTATTTAACATTAAGGTTGAGACAGAAAATGGAAATTATGTTGGTGAAGCTAGCCATGTTTTGGTTCTCTTGACAAATTACTTCGCTGATAAGAAAATCTTTGAAGAAAACAAAGACGGCTATGCCAATATTTTGATTCTGAAAGATGCGTCTCTATTCTCCAAATTATCCGTCATCCCTGATTTACTAAAAGGAGATGTTGTCGGCAATGATAATATTGAGTATATCAGAGCGCGTAATATTAAAATCTCTTCAGATAGTGAGTTGGAGTCAGACGTTGATGGCGATAAATCGGATAACCTACCTGTAGAAATAAAAGTTCTAGCTCAGCGAGTTGAAGTATTTTCAAAACCGAAAGAGTAGAAGGTAAAAATTAGTTTATTATTCACAACGAAATTAAGTTCTATATCAACGATTGGAGGAGGAATGAATTCTCTATTTGATGAATTTCGAACAATTTGTTCTCATTTAAACCAAGTCGGAATCACTCCGACGCTCATGGGGTCTTTGGGGTTTGAATACCGATCAAATGAAGAATGGGGGCCGTCTGACATTGACATTCATGTGCCTGGTGACCCTAGAGGTTGGGAAGCACCCGATCATCTCAGAATTTATGAGTGGGACAAGATAATGAAAGTGATGAAACACTTAGGCTACGCCTTAATAGATATTCATGAGCATGAATTCAAAAAAGATGGTCTGAGTGTTGAGTTCGGAAGTATCGATTCTTTACCTGATTTTGCAGGAGTTTCGGAATCGGATATAGAGCTGATTCATCTCGAAAACATCACTTTTCGCGTTCCAAGTTTGGAACAGTTTTTAAGTATTTACAAGGCTTCTTCCCAAGATTCCTATCGAAATGATCACAATAACAATAAGGATTTTAAAAAAATAGAGTGGTTGCAAAGATATTTGTAAATCATTATTTGAAAAGTAGCAAGTTGTAAGACTGGCTGCTTTTTTATTTATAGAACCAAACCACTAGAATCTACGGACAAGCCTTGAAAATAAAATACGAAAGTAGTATACTAGAATCACAATTATGAAAACGTTTGCGTCGTAAATGCAACCAAGTAAATCAGGAGACAAATACAGTGGAATTAACAGCCATTTACCATAGACCTGAGTCGGAGTATGCCTATCTTTATAAGGATAAGAAACTCCATATTCGGATTCGAACTAAGAAAGGGGATATTGAGAGTATCACCTTGCATTATGGTGACCCTTTTATCTTTATGGAGGAGTTTTATCAGGATACAAAGAAAATGGCCAAGATAACTTCTGATGCCTTATTTGACCATTGGCAGGTTGAAGTGTCCGTTGACTTTGCACGTATCCAGTATCTCTTTGAACTCAAGGATACAGAAGGTCAAAGTATTTTGTATGGCGATAAAGGGTGTGTGGAAAATTCTCTAGAAAATCTTCATGCTATTGGAAATGGATTTAAGTTGCCTTATATACATGAGATTGATGCATGCAAGGTTCCTGACTGGGTTTCAAATACGGTATGGTATCAGATATTTCCTGAGAGATTTGCTAATGGAAATGCTCGATTAAACCCAGAAGGGACTTTAGACTGGGATTCATCTGTCACACCTAAGAGTGATGATTTCTTCGGTGGTGATTTACAGGGGATTATTGACCATCTGGATTACTTGCAAAACTTGGGCACTACTGGACTATATCTTTGTCCAATTTTTGAATCTACGAGCAATCATAAGTACAATACGACAGATTACTTGGAAATTGACCGTCATTTTGGAGACAAGGAGACTTTTCGGGAGCTGGTCGAGCAAGCTCATCAGCGTGGTATGAAAATCATGCTGGATGCTGTATTTAACCATATTGGTTCGCAATCGCCTCAATGGCAAGATGTTGTCAAAAATGGGGTGGGGTCTGCTTACAAAGATTGGTTCCATATACAACAATTCCCAGTGACGACTGATAAGCTAGCTAATAAGAGAGACTTACCCTATCATGCTTTTGGTTTCGAGGACTATATGCCTAAGCTAAATACAGCCAATCCAGAGGTCAAGGACTATCTTTTAAAGGTTGCGACTTATTGGATTGAAGAATTTGATATCGATGCTTGGCGTTTGGATGTGGCTAATGAGATTGACCATCAGTTCTGGAAGGATTTTCGCAAGGCAGTTTTAGCTAAAAAGCCTGATCTTTATATCCTAGGAGAAGTCTGGCATACGTCTCAGCCTTGGCTAAATGGAGATGAGTTCCACGCGGTCATGAATTATCCTTTATCCGATAGTATCAAGGACTATTTCTTACGAGGTTTTAAGAAGACAGACCAGTTCATCGATGAAATCAATGGTCAGTCTATGTATTACAAGCAACAGATTTCAGAGGTTATGTTTAATCTCTTGGATTCGCATGATACAGAACGAATCTTGTGGACGGCCAATGAGGATGTTCAACTGGTTAAATCAGCCCTAGCCTTTCTCTTTTTGCAAAAGGGAACACCCTGCATCTATTATGGAACCGAGCTATCCTTGACTGGAGGACCGGACCCAGATTGTCGTCGTTGTATGCCTTGGGAACGTATATCAAGTGACAATGATATGCTGAATTTCATGAAGAGGCTGATTAAGATTCGCAAACATGCGTCAGCGACCATTCAGCATGGTAAGTATAGCCTAAAAGAAATCAGACAAGATGTAGTAGCTCTGGAATGGACATACGAAGGCCGGGTCCTTAAAGCGATCTTTAACCAATCAAAAGATGATTATCTTTTAGAGAAAGAAGCAGTATCACTAGCAAGCAATTACCAAGAATTAGAAAATCAGCTTGTCATCTCTTCAAAAGGATTTGTGGTTTTTCATTAAAGAGCAATTATGAGCGACAGGAAAGTTATAGTATAGAGAAGATTTTACAAACAGACTATTTGTCGTCTTGCTACAATTGGTATATAATTTAACTTAGTGAAAATAGGAGGACTAATTGAATGGAATTAAAAGATTTTACAGAAAAAGAACAGGAAATGATTAAGAATGGGCTAACTACTTCTAAGATTAGTGACAAGGAAACTGCTAAAAAAATTCTTGCTCTAGTACCACAAGAATTGATTAAGCGAATCCCATTTTTCGTCAGAAAGCATGCTACGACACGTACTATTAAACGCATTTCAATTGAACACCCTGAACTCTACGCTGTAGCTCAAACAAGTGGTGAAATACCAGAAAAAGAACGCGAAGAATTGCGTCAAATTATCACGACTATCTTTGAACAAAAGATGAATAAGCATAGTATTAAGTAGAGAATGAAAAAATATTTTATTGGCGGTTTGGGAAGCAATGTCTATCATAGCAAGGATTTTTTTCAAGAACTAAATTCGCAGATTTATTTTCTAAATCCATATGAAAAGCATCTTCAAGATGAAACAGAGTTGAAATCATGGTTTAAAAATGAGATTGTAGAGGAAGAATCTATATGTCTGATAGGTCATTCTCTTGGAGGAGATTTGGCGCGTTATCTTGCATCGGAATTTTATGAAGTGACAAAACTGATTCTTTTGGATGGTGGTTATCTAGATTTAGAT
Source organism: Streptococcus sp. CL5.50 (assembly GCF_049738015.1). NCBI lineage: Bacteria > Bacillati > Bacillota > Bacilli > Lactobacillales > Streptococcaceae > Streptococcus > Streptococcus sp. CL5.50. Next base: position 43,137 of record NZ_JBKOTR010000007.1, on the reverse strand, counting down.
AAGATTTTACCTTTAGATACTGAGTTAGAGGAAGCTAAAAACTATATCGAATCTCAAGTCGTTTCGGACTTAGATGTTCTTATTTCTAAAGAAAAATCTGAAGCAAAGCATTGGTCAGAAAATATGGAGAAAGCTGTAAGACAGTCCTATCACTGGAATGCGAAGTATAATAGATATGAGTTGGCTATAAATTATGAAAATATAGAAGCGATTCTCCGACTACGGCGGAAAATACAAGCTTTCAAGAGAGAAGTGGGGGATACCTTGTTTATTAGTCCTCGCTATCCTAATGAAGCTAGATGGAGAGAGGAAGCCCTAAAAGAATTGCCAGACTGTTTTGATACTATTTTTTTAGAGAATTTTGGCCATGAACTTTATACTGAAGCACCTAAAGAAATCGCTAGTCTGATTAATGAGTGGCTCGCTTATTCTCACTAAGCTACTTGTATTGCTTGAAAAAAAGCATGTTTTTACCAAAACGAACTGCTTTATTCGTTTTGGTGAAATTTATACAATTAAATGGCTATCGTTTTTCTGTTACCATTAAATAAGCATAAGATTCGTTAAGATACATTTAAAAGAACTAGTGGACTAGTTTTTTTTATATCCGCTTTCACATTATACAGTTTATAAAAATCTATATAAAACATTATTTTTCCGAACAAAAATAGATATTTTTTCCAAAAAAGTACTTTACAGAGTGTTGGAAGTATGATATAGTAATAAAGCTTAGAAAATGAGATGATGTTTTCTAGCAAATATAAACCCGAGTAAAAAATGCCTACGGACAGGCAGGGTTGAATGCCGAAGCGTGGTTGAAAAGCCACATTATTGATAGGGTTAAAAGCCTACTTTTATAAGTTGATGTTAGGACACTTGTTCTAATTCATAAATTTTTAGTGTGGTGAAAGCACACGTCATCTTGTGAAACGATCAATAAAGTACGTAATATTTGCTACTAGAGAGTTAGGAAACATCAGGAACAGACATACTCAAAAGAAACAAACATAAAAACGTCAGAAGATTGCAGAGCAGGTGAAAACCTGCTCTTTTTTCATAAGTATCCTTTAGTTCCTTATTTATGGTGAGGTTCTAAAAATATGGAAAGGAGTATGTCTTGAAAGAGTTAGATCAAAACCAAGCCCCAATTTATGAGGCCTTGGTAAAGCTACGCAAGAAAAGGATTGTTCCCTTTGATGTGCCAGGTCACAAGCGTGGACGAGGAAATCCAGAATTGGTTGAACTGTTAGGGGAAAAATGTGTTGGCATTGATGTCAATTCGATGAAACCCTTGGATAATCTTGGTCACCCCATTTCGATTATCCGAGATGCGGAGGAATTGGCTGCGGATGCTTTTGGAGCTAGCCATGCCTTTCTCATGATTGGGGGAACAACTTCATCGGTGCAGACTATGATTCTTTCCACCTGCAAGGCTGGAGATAAGATTATTTTGCCACGTAATGTCCATAAATCTGCTATCAATGCGCTGGTTCTATGTGGTGCCATTCCCATCTATATCGAGATGAGTGTAGATCCTAAAATCGGCATCGCTTTAGGTCTTGAAAATGACCGTGTGGCCCAGGCCATTAAGCAGCATCCAGATGCCAAGGCCATTTTGATTAACAATCCTACTTACTATGGAATCTGTTCAGACCTAAAGGGTTTGACAGAAATGGCTCATGAAGCTGGTATGATGGTTTTAGTAGATGAAGCCCACGGAGCGCATTTGCATTTTACTGATAAACTTCCAATTTCTGCTATGGATGCAGGTGCTGATATGGCAGCAGTTTCCATGCATAAGTCTGGTGGGAGTTTGACACAAAGTTCGCTTCTTTTAATCGGGGAGCAGATGAATCCTGAATACGTTCGTCAGATCATCAACCTGACCCAGTCAACATCTGCCTCCTACTTGTTAATGTCTAGTTTGGATATTTCGCGTCGAAACTTAGCTCTTCGTGGGAAAGAGTCGTTTGAGAAAGTTATTGAGCTATCTGAGTACGCTCGTCGTGAAATCAATGCCATAGGTGGCTACTATGCTTACTCTAAAGAGTTAATAGACGGTGTTTCCGTTTGTGATTTTGATGTAACCAAGCTGTCAGTTTACACTCAGGGTATTGGCTTAGCAGGTATCGAGGTTTATGACCTCTTACGGGATGAATATGACATTCAGATCGAGTTTGGTGATATCGGCAATATATTAGCCTACATTTCCATTGGTGACCGCATCCAAGACATCGAGCGCTTGGTCGGTGCTTTGGCTGATATCAAGAGACTCTATTCACGAGATGGGAAGGACTTGATAGCTGGAGAATATATCCAGCCCGAGTTGGTCCTTTCTCCTCAGGAAGCCTTCTATTCAGAGAGAAAAAGTTTGTCTTTAGACGAATCTGTTGGACAAGTCTGTGGGGAATTTGTCATGTGCTATCCTCCAGGAATACCTATCTTGGCTCCTGGAGAACGCATTACACGAGAAATTGTCGATTATATCCAATTTGCCAAGGAACGTGGTTGTTCCCTCCAAGGGACGGAAGATCCAGAGGTCAATCACATCAACGTCATTAAGAGAAAGGAGAACTAGATGGATTTATGGTTTTCTGAAGTTCATACTCCAGATGTGAAATTGTCCCTGAGAACAGCCAAGCAACTCTACGCTGGAAAAAGTGAATGGCAAGATATCGAAGTCTTGGATACGCCAGCTTTTGGGAAAATACTAATTTTAAATGGGCATGTTTTATTCTCAGATGCGGATGACTTTGTCTACAACGAAATGACCGTCCATGTTCCCATGGCTGTGCACCCAAATCCAAAGAAAGTCTTGGTTATTGGGGGTGGTGACGGTGGTGTTGCTCAAGTATTAACACTTTATCCTGAACTGGAGCAAATCGATATTGTGGAACCAGATGAGATGTTGGTAGAGGTCTGTCGTGAGTATTTCCCAGACTTTGCTGCAGGGCTAGACGATCCTCGTGTTACCATTTACTACCAAAATGGGCTACGCTTTTTGCGAAACTGCGAAGATGACTATGATATTATCATCAACGATGCGACAGATCCATTTGGCCATACGGAAGGGCTCTTTACCAAGGAATTTTACGGTAACAGTTATAGAGCCTTGAAAGAAGACGGTATCATGATTTACCAGCATGGGAGTCCCTTCTTTGACGAGGATGAGTCAGCTTGCCGAAGCATGCACCGCAAGGTCAATCAAGCCTTTCCAATCAGTCGGGTCTATCAGGCCCATATCCCAACCAGTCCAGCTGGCTATTGGTTGTTTGGATTTGCATCGAAAAAATACCACCCTGTCAAAGATTTTGACAAGGAAGGCTGGAAAAAACGCCAGCTTTTCACAGAATACTACACTGCAAACTTACACGTAGGGGCCTTTATGTTGCCCAAGTATGTTGAGGACATTTTAGAAGAAGAGGAAGGAAAAAAATGAGTCGTTTACTAGTTATTGGATGCGGGGGCGTTGCCCAAGTTGCTATTTCAAAGATTTGCCAAGATAGCGAAACCTTTACAGAGATTATGATTGCTAGCCGTACTAAGTCAAAATGTGATGACTTGAAGGCTAAACTGGAAGGCAAAACAAGTACAAAGATTGAGACAGCTGCTCTTGATGCTGACAAGGTAGAAGAAGTGGTTGCCCTGATTGAAAGCTACAAACCAGAAGCTGTTTTGAACGTAGCTTTACCATATCAAGATTTAACAATTATGGACGCTTGTTTGGCAACAGGTGTTCACTATATCGATACAGCTAACTACGAAGCCGAGGATACGGAAGATCCTGAATGGCGTGCTATTTATGAGAAACGTTGCAAGGAACTTGGTTTTACAGCCTACTTTGACTACTCATGGCAATGGGCTTATCAGGAGAAATTCAAGGAAGCAGGCTTGACCGCTCTTCTTGGTTCAGGTTTTGACCCAGGTGTGACTAGTGTCTTTTCAGCCTATGCCCTCAAACACTATTTTGATGAAATCCATTATATCGACATTTTAGACTGTAATGGTGGTGACCACGGTTATCCGTTTGCAACAAACTTTAACCCAGAAATCAACCTCCGCGAGGTTTCTGCGCCAGGTTCTTACTGGGAGGATGGAAAATGGGTTGAAGTCGAAGCTATGTCTATCAAGCGTGAGTACGATTTCCCACAGGTTGGACAAAAAGACATGTATCTCCTTCACCACGAAGAAATCGAATCATTGGCCAAGAACATTCCAGGTGTCAAACGTATTCGTTTCTTTATGACTTTTGGTCAATCATACTTGACGCACATGAAATGTCTTGAAAATGTTGGATTCCTTCGTACGGATACTATTAATTTCAATGGTCAAGACATCGTTCCAATCCAATTTTTGAAAGCCTTGCTTCCAGATCCAGCCAGCCTTGGACCACGCACGGTTGGTAAAACCAATATCGGTTGTATCTTTACAGGTGTCAAAGACGGCGTTGAAAAGACCATCTATATCTACAATGTTTGTGACCATCAGGAATGTTACGCAGAAGTTGGTTCACAAGCAATTTCTTACACGACAGGCGTTCCAGCCATGATTGGGACAAAATTGGTTATGAACGGAACTTGGAAACAAGCTGGAGTGTATAATCTTGAAGAGTTAGATCCAGATCCATTCATGGAAGCTTTGAATGAGTATGGTTTACCTTGGGTTGTGGTTGAAAATCCACAAATGGTGGACTGATGAAGTTAGAACAAGTACCAACACCAGCTTACGTCATTGACTTGGCAAAGTTAGAAGCCAATTGCCGCATTCTACAATATGTTCAAGAAGAAGCTGGTTGCAAGGTTTTGCTTGCCCAGAAGGCCTATTCCCTCTACAAAACCTATCCCTTGATTAGCCAGTATCTATCTGGCACAACTGCAAGTGGTCTCTATGAAGCTAAGCTCGCTAGAGAAGAGTTCCCGGGGGAAGTTCATGTATTTGCACCAGCTTTCAAGGATGCTGACTTGGAGGAATTGCTTGAGATAACAGACCATATCGTCTTTAACTCAGAGAGACAGTTGCGTAAACATGGGGCTCGTTGTCGGGATGCTGGTATAAGTGTGGGTTTGCGACTTAACCCTCAGTGTTCAACTCAAGGAGATCACGCTCTCTATGATCCCTGCGCACCAGGTTCTCGTTTTGGAGTTACTCTAGACAAGATACCAAGTGATTTGCTGGATTTGGTTGACGGCCTTCATTTTCATACCCTTTGCGAGCAAGGAGCAGATGATTTAGAGACAACTTTGAAAGCTGTAGAAGCGCAGTTTGGTCCCTACTTACATCAAGTCAAATGGCTCAATATGGGGGGAGGACATCACATCACGAGAGAAGGTTACGATGTGGATTTACTGATTTCAGAAATCAAGCGTATCCGAGAAACTTACAATCTTGAAATCTATATCGAGCCGGGTGAAGCCATTGCGCTCAATGCGGGTTATCTAGCAACTGAGGTATTAGATATTGTAGAAAACGGTATGGAAATCTTAGTTTTAGATGCCTCTGCGACCTGCCATATGCCTGACGTACTTGAGATGCCCTATCGTCCACCTTTGAGAAATGGATTTGCTGCTCAGGAAAAACTCCATACCTATAGACTTTCTTCCAATACCTGTCTGACGGGTGATGTGATCGGCGATTATAGTTTTGAAAATCCAGTTCAAATCGGTGATAGACTTTATTTTGAAGACATGGCTATTTACTCATTTGTTAAAAATAATACCTTTAACGGTATTGGATTGCCAAGTCTCTATCTCATGGACGATCAGGGTGACTGTAGCTTAGTCAAAGCCTTCGGATATCAAGATTTTAAAGGGAGATTATCATGATGGACAGTCCAAAAAAATTAGGCTATCGCATGCCAGCAGAGTACGAACCCCATCATGGTACCCTCATGATATGGCCGACTCGACCAGGATCATGGCCTTTTCAAGGAAAAGCTGCTAAAGCAGCATTTAGCCAGATTATAAAAACCATATCAGAAGGGGAAAGAGTCTATCTTTTGGTGGACCAAGACTACTTAGCTGAAGCCCAAGACTACCTTGGAGATAGCGTTATTTATTTAGACATTCCCACCAATGATGCCTGGGCGCGTGATACAGGTCCGACTATTCTTGTCAATGATGAAGGCCAGAAATTAGCCGTGGATTGGTCTTTCAATGCTTGGGGTGGGGCTGTAGATGGTCTTTATCAAGATTATGAAGATGATGACCAAGTAGCCAGTCGTTTTGCTGAGGCCTTGGAAATGCCTGTTTACGATGCCAAACCTTTTGTCCTAGAAGGCGGAGCAATCCATAGCGATGGTCAAGGAACAATTCTCGTGACTGAAAGTTGCTTACTTAGTCCCGGTCGCAATCCTCATCTTAGTAAGGAAGAAATCGAAAATACCTTATTAGACAGCCTTGGAGCTGAAAAAGTTATTTGGCTTCCTTATGGTATTTATCAGGATGAAACCAATGAACACGTTGACAATGTTGCTGCCTTTGTTGGTCCTGCTGAGCTTGTTTTGGCTTGGACAGATAATCAAAACGATCCCCAGTATGCCATGTCAGCAGCTGATTTAGCGCTTTTAGAAAAGGAAACAGATGCAAAAGGTCGTGCCTTCACCATTCATAAATTGCCTATCCCTGCAGTTCGACAAATTGTGACAGAAGAGGATTTGACAGGCTACATCTATGAAGAAGGAGAAGAAGAGCGATACGCAGGTGAACGACTAGCAGCTTCCTACGTAAATTTTTATATCGTCAACAAGGCTGTCCTTGTTCCTCAGTTTGAGGATGTAAACGACCAAGTGGCCTTAGATATCCTCAGTAATTGTTTCCCAGATCGTGAAGTGGTAGGAATACCAGCCAGAGATATTCTATTAGGTGGTGGCAATATCCACTGTATCACCCAACAAATCCCAGAATAGGAGAAAAAGATGAGAAATGTAAGAGTTGCAGCCATTCAGATGCAATGCGCTAAGGATGTGGCAACAAATATCCAAACCGCAGAGCGTTTAGTACGTCAGGCTGAAGAACAAGGCGCACAAATTATTCTCTTGCCCGAGTTGTTTGAACGTCCCTATTTCTGTCAGGAACGCCAGTATGACTACTACCAGCATGCTCAGTCGGTGACAGACAATACAGCTATTCAGCATTTTAAAGTTCTTGCTAAAGAACTAAAGGTTGTTTTACCGATTAGTTTCTACGAAAAAGATGGCAACGTCTTGTATAACTCAATCGCCGTCATTGATGCTGATGGGGAAGTACTAGGCGTTTATCGAAAGACCCACATACCAGACGACCATTACTATCAAGAGAAATTTTACTTTACTCCTGGTAACACTGGTTTCAAGGTCTGGGATACTCGCTATGCTAAGATTGGCATCGGTATCTGTTGGGATCAATGGTTCCCTGAAACAGCCCGCTGTCTTGCATTGAATGGTGCTGAATTGCTCTTTTATCCTACAGCTATCGGTTCAGAACCTATCTTGGATACAGATAGTTGTGGTCATTGGCAACGTACCATGCAAGGACACGCAGCAGCAAATATTGTTCCAGTTATTGTAGCCAATCGTTATGGTTTGGAGGAAGTTACTCCTAGTGAGGAAAATGGTGAACAGAGTTCCAGTCTTGACTTCTACGGTTCCTCCTTTATGACAGATGAAACAGGCGCTATTCTAGAACGAGCTGAAAGACAAGAAGAAGCTGTTCTGTTAGCTACTTATGACCTAGACAAGGGAGCAAGTGAGCGCCTAAATTGGGGACTGTTTCGAGATAGAAGACCCGAAATGTATCAACGCATTACGGACTAGTAGGGGAGAAATGAGAGATTCACTCTGCTAGATTAACTTCTTATTTGCAACTATAAGTCACTTTGTTGCCTAGCAAGTGGATTTTATATTTTAACCCTCTAAGGCTTTCTCGTGCTTTTATGCGAGGAGCTTTTCTGTTTAAGCTTTATCAATAAAACATGCTATAATAGTTGCAGAAAGGTTGGTATTTATGGCTAGAATATTGGTTATTGAAGACAATAGTGACATTCAAGAGATTTTACGAACACTTCTTACTGAGGAGCATGAGGTGATTCAAGCCTTTTCTGGTACAGAAGGAATCATGCTTTTTGACCAAGGTGGGATTGACCTCGTTTTGCTAGATATCATGCTTCCTGGGAAAAATGGGGATCAGGTTTTAAAAGCCATCAGGGAACAAAGTCAAATCCCAGTCATTATGCTAACGGCTTTGAGCGATAAGAAGTTAATCAGTCAATACCTCTTAGACGGTGCCAATGATTACATAGTGAAACCTTTTGATTTGGACGAAGTCTTTGCCAGAGTTACTGTTCAACTACGTCAAAGCGTAGAAAAACAGCCTATAGAACTAGGAAAAACTGAAAATCTGCCACTAAACTTGAAAAATATCCAGTTTGATGCGGAAAGTTTTGAAATCAAAAATAGTCAGGAAACCATTCGCCTTGCCAAGAAAGAATGCTTGATTCTCCAAACTCTCCTCAAACATCCTAAGAAAATTTTCACCAAGGAAGAACTTTATGAATTGGTCTGGGAGGATAGCTATCTACCTGGAGATAATACCCTCAATACGCATTTGAGTAATCTTCGTAAAAAATTAAACCAACTTGACCCAACTCAAGAATATATTGAAACCATTTGGGGAGTTGGGGTAAGATTAAAAGGAGACAAGCAATGAGCTACATGATAATCTTTGTCCTACTGGTTCTCCTAATCATTTTATCGATTACATTGATTCGATATCATCTAGCTCTTGAAAGCCTGAGTCAACAGATTGAAGTCAAGATTCTTACAGGTAGTATGAAAAGAGTAGGAGTCAGTATTTTTTCCAAACATTTTTTACATCTCTACCAGCAGATTGAAAATCTATTTCAGGAAGTGGAACAATCTCGGTTAGTGATGAAAAGGGAAAAGCAGACTCTGGATATGGCCATCAGCAATATCGCCCATGATATTCGGACACCTCTGACTATCGCTTCAGGCTACACCCAACAATTGATAAAGTCTCCTGAAAACAAATCAGAAACCTTACAAAAAGTAGCCCAGCATCTTGATTTAGTTTCCAAACGTTTGGAGGCTCTCCTAGAATATCGTCGTTTGATGGAAGGAGCTGTCAAACCAAAACTTGAAGAAGTAGACCTTTCAGCTTTTATCACCAAAAAGACTCTGGCTTATTATGATGTTTTTCAGGCGGCAAATATCTCGCTTGATTTTAAGGTTGAAGCTGGTTTAAAAATGAGGACTGATGAAGACTTGCTGGATCGAATTTTACAAAATTTGCTCGGAAATGTCCTCAAACATGGCAAGGAAGAAGCGCGTCTATCTTTGCGAATGGAAAAGGAACAGCTTGTCTTAGAGATTGCAAACCTTGTCAAACAACCCATCAAAAAAATAGAAAATCTCAGCAACCGTTTTTATTCTGAAAATCTATCAGACACGGAAGAATCCTCTGGTTTAGGTCTTTATATCACTGAGGAATTATGTCATCTTCTCGGTGCAGAGATGAAACTAAGCACAGATGGGCAGTGGTTATCGGTTTTTATTTACTTTTAACGAAAAGAAACCTCCTCTGTAGGCTAGAGGAGGTCATTTTTTATAAACTTTTCTTTTTGAAAACTGCCAGTCCACTTAGATTAAAGATTACAATAACAGCTAAGGTAACTATAACTGTATAGAAAATGGATTCACTATTAGCAGTCATAGCATAGGAAAAATGCAAGGACAAATATGGTAAATATTTGATATTTGGAAAAATGATCATTGGCATAGAAAGGATGATAGAGCTAATCAGATAACCAATAAATACGGCAAGATAAGAATGAGTCAGGTAGAGAATAAAGGAAATAATCGAAAGCCAAGCGAGAAGGCAGAGAAATTGAAGGAAAATCATTGAGAGGAGATTAGTAACAAAACCATCAGGTATCGTACCAAGTCCGTTTAGTAGAGTTGAGGGAACAAAAGCAATCACAAGGCTGGCGATGAGTTGCAAGAGAGCGATGCTTGCTAGTACAAAGGATTTAGCGAAGAAAAACTCTGTACGAGAAACGCCAACTGTCAAACTATTTTTATAAAGCTTGCCGATTAGATCGACCCCAAGAACTAAACATGTTAGAATAATGCAGAGAAAAACAAGGTTTGAATCATTGCTAGACGCATTGATAAGAGCTTGAATACCGTCCCAACCATGGGTTGGAATTTCTGGTTCTTCTGTCTGGATTGCCATCAGATGGCCAGTAGCCCCGATAGTGGCACCCAGTAGCAAGAGGACAAAGAGAATGAATTCTGTAATCCAGAATCCTTTGGAGCGGAAAAGACGGTAAAAGTCTGCTTGAATGGTATGTATCATGATTTTCCTCCTATTGGACCAATTGAGTGAAGTATTCTTCTAGGTTTTGACGGGCATAGTAAATCTCGTCAATGGCAACATCTGCCAAGGTTAATTCCTTAAGAATCTGTTTGACATCTTGTTCATTTCCAAAGATATGGATTTCATTTTCAGGGTTCACTACCTTAAACTGGAGTTGGATTTGTTCTTTCAATACTTGACAAGCTTTCTCTTTATCAGATGTCTTAAGAACAATATAATCCTCACTTAGTGTTTCAAATTCAGCTTTGCTGATTTCACGGATAATCTTTCCTTGATCTAAAATACCAAAGCGATTAGCTACGAGGTAGAGTTCTGACAAGATATGGCTAGAGATGAGAATGGTGATCCCTTTTTCTTGATTTAGTCGTTGAATCATTAGTCGAAATTCTTTGATACCGATTGGGTCGAGACCGTTGATAGGTTCATCTAAGATCAGGAAGTCTGGTTTGGATAGGAGGGCAATGGCGATACCAAGTCTTTGTTTCATTCCTAGAGAGAAATCACGAAAGACTTTTTTACCTGTATCTGCCAAACCTACATAGTCCAGCGTTTCTCGAATGACTTGATCAGCATTTGGAATATGACGAATCATACAATAATAATTCAAATTTTGATAGGCTGTTAAGTGATTATGAGCTACAGGTGATTCGATAACAGAACCTACTCGAGTTAGAGCCTTGGTCCACTCATTTTCCGTTTGGCTAGAGAAGAGGGAAACAGTCCCTTTATCCGCAAACAGTAGTTGCGTAATGATTTTGATTAAGGTAGTCTTCCCAGCTCCGTTCTTTCCTATAAGTCCATAAATATCTCCCTCTCTTATCGTTAGATGAAGATCCTGAAGAATAGCTTGTTTGTCAAAGTTTTTGGACAATCCATGAATGTCGAGTACTGTTTTCATGATTCTCTCCTTTTGATTTATTTTGTTAACTTTAGTATAAAGCATAGAAATCAAAGAAAGCTCAAGGATTTCTAAAGAGTTTCTAAAGTTTTAGGAATTTTTAAATATCAAAACCCAGTTGATATGAACTGGGCTTCTTTACTATAAAATATATTTCTCAATGGCACGCGCGACGCCGTCTTCTTCGTTGCTGGCTGTAACGGCATCAGCTAGCGATTTGACATAATCGCTGGCATTTCCCATTGCAATCCCAAGCCCTGCAAACTGGAGCATTTCGATATCGTTATTGGCGTCGCCCATGGCCATGATCTCTGAGGAATCAATCTTCAGAATCTCTGCCAGTCGTGAAAGAGCAGTAGCCTTTGTCGTACCAAGTGGCATAGCTTCATAAATAACAGGCTGCGAACGAACTCCACTGAATCGTTGGCAAAGCTCCCCAGCAAAACGCTGCTCAAAATCGTCCGTTTGGCTCTCTGTTCCTAAAAACATACCTTGGAACATCCGGCACTTACCACTAGTCGCTTCCTCAAGAGAAATTTCAGTCAGGTCTGAAAAGACTAGTTTAGCATCATTTTGAACGATTTCATTAGGCTTGCCACCGAGGACAAAATAATGTTCCTCATCAAAAAGAGTCAACTGAACATCACTTTTTTCAGCTAGGTCATAGAGGTATTCAATGTCAGTTGGACTGAGTTCTTGCCAATCAACCAGACTCCAATCACTGGTCTGGTGAGTTGAGCAACCGTTGTTAACAATGACATATTCGTTCTGGAGGTCAAGCCCCAGTTTTTTGTAGTAGGGGAGGACACCGAAAAGGGGGCGCCCCGTACAGAGAACCAGTTTGACACCTTTTTCAATAGCTTGGTGAATAGCAGTAATGTGAGCTTGTGGGATTTCCTTGGCTTCATTGAGGAGTGTTCCGTCCATATCCAAGGCTAGTAGTTTAATCATAAGACTTCCTTCTTTATCTTTTGGTATTATTATAGCATATTTTGGAGAAAGGAGGAGTAATCTTCGGGCTAATCATGGTATAATAAAAGGTAATGAAAAATTCCAACGAGGCTGAGATGAAATTACTTTATACTGATATTCGGACTTCTTTGACTGAAATTCTAACCAGAGAGGCGGAAGAGCTAGTTGCTGCTGGCAAGCGGGTCTTCTACATAGCTCCCAACTCTCTTTCTTTTGAAAAGGAACGCGCCGTGCTGGAATGCTTGTCCCAGCAGGCTTCTTTTGCGATTACCGTCACGCGCTTTGCGCAGATGGCTCGTTACCTGATTTTGAATGACCTACCTGTCAAAACCAGTCTAGATGACATCGGTCTTGGTATGGCCTTTTACAGATGTCTTGCTGAACTTGATCCCAAAGACTTACGAGTATACGGCGCCATCAAGCAGGATCCTCAGTTTATCCAGCAGTTGATAGAGCTGTATCACGAGATGACGACTGCTCAGATGAGTTTTTTGGACTTGGAGAGTTTGACGGATGAGGACAAGCGAGCCGATTTACTCTTGATTTTTGAGAAGGTAACGGCCTATCTCAATCAAGGGCAGTTAGCTCAGGGAAGTCAGTTATCCCATTTGATTGAGGCTATTGAGAATAACAAAGTTAGTAGTGATTTTACTCAAATAGCCTTGGTTATTGATGGATTTACCCGTTTTTCTGCTGAGGAAGAGCGGATTGTGGACTTACTTCACGGCAAGGGTGTCGAGATTATCATTGGAGCCTATGCTAGCAAGAAAGCTTATACCAGTCCATTCGCTGAAGGCAATCTCTATCAAGCCAGTGTGGAATTTCTCCAACATCTAGCCTCTAAATACCAAACTCCTGCTCTGGATTGTTCTCAAACGCATGAGCAGATGGATAGCTTTGACAAGGCCTCTCGTTTGCTAGAGTCTTCTTATGACTTTTCAGAACTCACTTTGGATGTCGATGAGAAGGATCGTGAAAACTTACAAATCTGGTCTTGCTTGACGCAAAAGGAAGAGTTGGAGTTAGTAGCCCGCAGCATTCGTCAGAAATTACATGCCAATCCAAACCTGAGCTACAAGCATTTTCGTATTCTCTTGGGGGATGTGGCTTCTTATCAGTTATCTCTTAAAACCATTTTTGACCAGTACCAGATTCCTTTCTATCTTGGTAGAAGCGAATCCATGGCGCATCATCCCTTGACACAGTTTGTCGAGTCTATCTTGGCTTTAAAACGCTACCGTTTTCGTCAGGAGGATTTGATTAACCTTCTCAGAACAGGTTTGTACACCGACCTTAGTCAGGCTGATATTGATGCTTTTGAGCAATATATCCGCTATCTTGGTATCAATGGCTTGCCAGCCTTTCAGCAAGCCTTCACCAAATCCCACCACGGAAAATTTGATTTAGGACGTTTAAATGCTCTTCGTCTGCGTGTTTTAACACCTCTCGAGACTCTCTTTGCCAGTCGAAAACAGAAGGCTGAAAATCTCTTGCAAAAGTGGAATTCTTTTCTAAAAGAAGGAGCTGTGACCAAGCAGTTACAAGATTTGACAGCCACTATGGAAGCTGTAGAGCAGGAAAGACAAGCCGAAGTTTGGAAGGCTTTCTGTCATGTTTTAGAACAATTTGCGACTGTTTTTGCTGGTTCACAGGTTAGTCTGGAGGACTTCCTAGCTTTGCTCCATTCTGGAATTAGTTTGTCCCAATACCGCACCATTCCAGCAACAGTGGACACCGTTCCGGTGCAGAGTTACGATTTGATTGCCCCTCTGACAGCTGACTTTGTCTATGCCATTGGGCTGACTCAGGACAATTTACCAAAAATTGCGCAAAACACCAGTCTTTTGACAGACGAAGAAAGACAAAGTCTAAACCAAGCAACTGAGGAAGGGGCTCAATTGCTGATTGCCAGCAGTGAGAACCTCAAGAAAAATCGCTACACTATGCTTTCCTTGGTCAATTCTGCTCGTAAGCAGTTGGTCTTGTCAGCTCCAAGCCTTTTTAACGAAAGTGAAAGTAAGGAATCTGCCTATCTTCAAGAGCTGGTCCATTTTGGATTTAGTCGAAAAGAGAAGAGGATGAATCACAAAGGGCTGTCTAAGGAAGATATGGGGTCATATCACAGTCTTTTGTCCAGTCTGGTTGCCTATCACCAGCAGGGCGAGACGAGTGATACTGAGCAAGATTTGACCTTTGTTAAGGTTCTGGCGCGTGTCATGGGTAAAAAACTAGACCAAAAAGGCCTTGCAAATCCTGCCCTCCCAACAAGTCCAAGCAGTAAGCAGTTGGCCAAGGACACCTTACAAGCTCTCTACCCCTCTAACCAGGAGTTTTACCTTTCTACCTCTGGTTTGACGGAGTTTTATCGCAATGAATATAGTTATTTTCTTCGCTACGTGTTAGGTTTGCAGGAGGAATTGCGCCTGCGTCCAGATGCTCGTAGTCACGGAAATTTCTTGCACCGTATTTTTGAACGTACCTTGCAGTTGCCTAACGAAGATTCCTTTGACAGACGTTTAGAACAAGCTATCCAAGAAACCAGTCAAGAACGCGAATTTGAAGCCATTTATCAGGAAAGTTTGGAAGCCCAATTTACAAAGGAAGTTTTGCTTGATGTTGCACGGACAACTGGACACATTCTCCGCCACAATCCAGCCATCGAAACCATCAAAGAGGAAGCGAATTTCGGTGGGAAAGAGCAAGCCTTTATTCAATTGGACAATGGTCGCAGTGTCTTTGTACGAGGCAAGGTGGACCGAATTGACCGTTTGAAAGCTGATGGATCGATAGGAGTAGTAGACTACAAATCCAGCCTGACCCAGTTCCAGTTTCCTCATTTCTTTAATGGCCTCAATTCTCAGTTGCCAACTTATCTAGCTGCCTTAAAAAGAGAAGGGGAGCAGAACTTTTTCGGCGCTATGTACTTGGAAATGGCTGAACCTGTTCAATCTCTGATAGCCGTTAAAAGTCTGGCAGGTGCAGTAGTAGAAGCTAGCAAGTCAATGAAATACCAAGGGCTCTTTTTAGAAAAAGAAAGCAGTCATTTGGGCGAATTTTACAACAAAAACAAGGCTAATCAGCTGACAGATGAGGAATTCCAGCTTCTACTTGACTACAATGCCCAACTTTACAAGAAAGCAGCTGAGAAGATTTTAGAAGGTCAGTTCGCCATTAACCCTTATACTGAAAATGGTAGAAGCATTGCCCCATACATCCAGCAACACCAAGCTATCACAGGATTTGAAGCCAATTATCACTTGGGTCAAGCCCGTTTCCTAGAGAAGTTAGACCTGGCTGATGGCAAGCGTCTGGTCGGAGAAAAACTCAAGCAAGCTTGGTTTGAAAAAATAAGAGAGGAGTTGAATCAATGAAGCCTATTCCCTTTTTAACTGAGGAGGAAATTAAAAAATTGCAAGAAGTAGAAGCAAATTCGAGCAAGGAACAAAAGAAAACTGCCGAACAAATCGAAGCCATCTACACTTCTGGTCAAAATATCCTTGTCTCAGCGTCGGCTGGTTCTGGTAAGACCTTTGTCATGGCCGAGCGCATTCTGGATCAGTTAGCGCGTGGTGTCGAAATTTCTCAACTCTTTATCTCAACCTTTACCGTTAAGGCTGCCACAGAGCTTAAGGAACGTTTGGAGAAAAAAATCAGCCAACAAATCCAAGAAACGGATGATGTCGAACTCAAACAACACTTGGGTCGCCAGTTGGCAGACCTTCCCAACGCTGCCATCGGAACCATGGACTCTTTCACACAAAAATTCCTTTGTAAACATGGCTATCTGCTTGATATTGCGCCTAATTTCCGTATTTTACAAAACCAAAGCGAGCAACTTCTTCTAAAAAACGAAGTCTTTCATGAGGTATTTGAAGCCCATTACCAAGGCAAACAGAAAGAGAAGTTTAGTCATTTGCTAAAAAACTTTGCTGGACGTGGAAAAGATGAACGGGGGCTGCGCCAGCAAGTCTATAAAATCTATGACTTCCTTCAATCCACTAGCAATCCTCAGAAATGGTTAAGTGAATCTTTCCTCAAAGGCTTTGAGAAAACTGATTTTAGCAGTGAAAAAGAAAAACTGACCACACAAATCCAGCAAGCCCTTTGGAATTTGGAAAGCTTTTTCCGTTATCATCTGGATAATGATGCCAAGGAATTTGCAAAGGCTGCTTATTTAGAAAATGTTCAGTTAGTTCTGGATGAAATTGGCTCCTTAAATCAGGAGTCCGATAGTCAGGCTTATCAAGCAGTGCTTGCGCGTGTCGTCGCAATTTCGAAAGAGAAAAACGGTCGGGCCCTGACTAATGCCAGTCGTAAGGCTGATTTGAAGCCACTGGCCGATGCCTACAACGAAGAGAGAAAGACCCAGTTTGCTAAACTAGGACAACTGTCAGACCAGATAACCATTCTCGACTATCAAGAACGTTATCATGGAGATACATGGGAACTAGCTAAAACCTTCCAAGCCTTCATGAGTGATTTTGTAGAGGCCTATCGTCAGCGCAAACGCCAGGAAAATGCCTTTGAGTTCGCTGACATCAGCCACTATACCATTGAGATTTTAGAGAATTTCCCACAAGTTCGTCAGGTTTATCAGGACCGCTTCCATGAAGTCATGGTCGATGAGTATCAGGATACCAACCACATTCAAGAACGGATGCTGGAATTGCTGTCAAATGGTCACAATCGCTTTATGGTGGGAGATATCAAGCAATCTATCTATCGTTTCCGTCAGGCAGATCCGCAGATTTTTAATGAGAAATTCCAACGTTATGCGCAAAATCCCCAAGAAGGCAAGCTCATTCTCCTCAAGGAAAATTTCCGAAGTAGTTCAGAAGTGCTGTCAGCAACCAATGATGTCTTTGAACGTCTCATGGACCAAGAGGTCGGCGAAATCAACTATGATAACATGCACCAGCTTGTTTTTGCCAATACCAAGCCGACTCCTAATCCAGACAACAAGGCAGAATTTCTTCTCTACGACAAGGACGATACAGGTGAGGAAGACGAGAGTCAAACAGAAACGAAACTAACAGGCGAAATGCGCTTAGTTATCAAGGAAATCCTTAAACTCCATAAGGAACAAGGTGTTGCCTTTAAAGAAATCGCCCTTCTGACCTCCAGTCGCAGTCGTAATGACCAGATTCTTCTCGCCCTGTCTGAGTACGGGATTCCTGTTAAAACCGACGGAGAGCAAAACAATTATCTCCAATCCCTAGAAGTGCAAGTCATGCTAGACACTCTTCGTGTCATTCATAATCCCCTGCAAGACTATGCCTTGGTTGCCCTTATGAAGTCTCCAATGTTTGGCTTTGATGAGGACGAGTTAGCACGTTTATCTCTTCAGAAAGCGGAGGATAAAGTCCAAGAAAATCTCTATGAGAAACTGGTCAATGCACAAAAAATGGTAAGTAGCCAAAAAGTCTTGATTCACTCAGCTCTAGCTGAGAAACTAAAGCAATTCATGGATATCTTGGTTTCTTGGCGCCTGTATGCCAAAACCCACTCCCTATATGACTTGATTTGGAAGATTTATAACGACCGTTTTTATTATGATTATGTGGGGGCTTTACCAAATGGTCTTGCTAGACAGGCTAATCTCTATGCACTAGCTCTGCGTGCTGATCAATTTGAAAAGAGCAATTTCAAAGGCTTGTCGCGTTTTATTGGTATGATTAACCAAGTTTTAGAAGCTCAGCACGATTTGGCAAGCGTGGCTGTCGCACCGCCAAAAGATGCAGTAGAGCTCATTACCATCCACAAAAGTAAAGGACTGGAGTTTCCTTACGTCTTTATCCTCAATATGGATCAGGATTTCAACAAGCAAGACAGCATGTCAGAAGTCATTCTCAGCCGTCAGAATGGTCTTGGTGTCAAATATATTGCCAAAATGGAGACAGGAGCAGCGGAAAATCACTATCCTAAAACCATCAAACTCTCCATTCCTAGCCTGACCTATAGGCAGAATGAAGAGGAATTACAGCTGGCAAGCTACTCTGAGCAAATGCGTCTACTGTATGTTGCTATGACACGGGCTGAGAAAAAGCTTTATCTTGTCGGTAAGGGGTCTCGTGAAAAGCTGGAAGCCAAGGAATACCCAGTAGCTAAAAATGGAAAACTAAATAGCAACACTAGACTGCAAGCAAGGAATTTCCAAGATTGGATTTGGGCTATCAGCAAAGTGTTTGCCAAGGATCATCTCAACTTTAGCTATCGTTTTGTTGGTGAAGATCAGCTGACTAGAGAAGCTATCGGAGAGTTGGAAAACAAAAGTCCTCTCCAAGATAGCTCTCAAGCAGACAATCGCCAGTCAGAAACCATTAAGGAAGCTCTTGAAATGCTGAAAGAAGTAGAAGTTTATAATACTCTTCACCGCGCAGCCATTGAACTTCCTAGTGTTCAAACCCCAAGTCAAATCAAGAAATTCTACGAACCAGTTATGGATATGGAAGGTGTCGAGATTGCAGGTCAAGGCCAGTCAGTAGACAAGAAAATTAGCTTTGAGTTGCCAGATTTTTCAACCAAAGAAAAGGTAACAGGAGCTGAGATTGGTAGTGCTACCCACGAACTGATGCAGAGAATGGACCTCACTCAGCGACCAACGCTTGCTAGCCTGACAGAAACTCTCAAACAAGTTCAAACCAGTCCAGCTGTTAGAGACAAGATCAATCTTGCTAAAATTCTTGCATTCTTTGACACAGCACTCGGTCAGGAAATTCTCGCTAATACCAACCATCTTTATCGCGAGCAACCTTTCTCCATGCTCAAACGAGACCAAAAGAGTCAGGAAGACTTTGTTGTCCGTGGTATCCTTGATGGCTATCTACTTTACGAAGACAAAATTGTTCTGTTCGACTATAAGACAGATCGCTATGATAATCCAAGTCAACTCATAGACCGCTATCGTGGTCAGTTAGCCCTATACGGAGAGGCTTTATCACGAGCCTATTCGATTGAAAATATTGACAAATACTTGATTTTACTCGGTAAAGACGAGGTTCAAGTTGTAAAAGTATAATCTAGAAAGGAGACCTCATGACACTTCCAGTTAGAAAATCCCTGCATGATGCGGTTTTACAGGCTTCAAAAGCTGATACTTGGGAACAAGCTACTAAGGAATGGAATGAAGTTTCCTTGATTTTTAACGGCATCGGCCGTAGCAATTGTGTCTGTGGAAATGCTATCAAATACGCCTACGAACTCTTTAACGGTGTCACAGGTCAACGCCTCTTTCCGATTGGTAGCGATTGTGTTCGGCATTTTCATCGATTGACCCTTGACCAGCAACTAGAAGAGGAAGAAAAATTACTCAGAAAGGTTGAAAATCTGACCAGAAAAGCCCAGAAAAAGGAAAAAATCAAGGTCAATAAGAGTGATTTTGACGAGCGACTTCTAAAGTGGCTCTGGGAAAAAGGTGTTTTCAAGCCTAATCGTGGTAATCAATTCACACCTGAGAGAGACTACCAGCTATTTCTAGAAGTCTTTCAAGGAGGAAGTTGGACCAAGGCTGAGCCAAAGAAAAAGGCTCGCATGGAGGAAGTCCTAGAAAAATGTATTAAACCTCTTTTACTAGGAAAACCAGATGACCAACTCTACCTTGTCAAGCTAGGCAAGGAGAAAATCGACTACGAACAAGAACTCCGTATCCAAGCAGAGAAAGAGCGCAAGAAGAGGGATAAAATCGCCAAGCAATATGCAGACAATCTGGTCCTAGCCATGGGACCAGCAGAGCGTGCTTATCAGGATTACTTTGGCTTTACAGAAACCCTGACTCAAGAAGAAAGAAAATGGGAGAAAATTCTTTTTGGAAAAAATCGAACAGAACGGGCCATCAAGGCCAAACAATATCAAAAAGAGCTGGAAAAAGACCAACGAATTGCGAGTCAGGATCCAGTTGAAAGAAAACAGAAGCAGACTTGGCTCCTCAATTCCTATTTTCGTGACCTTCCTGAAGAAAAATCCCGATTTGCTCGACTCTTATTAGAATATCGAAAAAGTGGAGAAGTTCCCTTTTCAACCCAATACCTGTCAGATCATCTCATCAACTTTTTCTATAAAATGAAAGCTTTTGAGTTTGAAATCTCACCAGAACAAGTCCGAGACTTCTTAAAAGAAAGCCTTCAGACAGAACATCTATCCTCAGCACAAGAAAGCTGGATAGATGGAATTCTTCTCAACTGCATCAAACCATTTTTAGAACGATTATTGATATAAGTAACACCTGCCGTGGAAATGCCATGGTAGGTGTTAGTTTTAATAGTCAGTGTCATTATTATTCTCAACAGATTTATTCGAAAACAAAACACGCTTATTTATATATGCTTTATTATACTGGATAACTTTTAAAATATTATGAGAGACTTAATTATAAGTAGCTTATTTTAATGTTTCGTAGTATAATAACATCAGGAAAACAAACTGTATAAACCAATATTTATAGGTTATTCTAAATACTTATATATAAATGCAGGAATTATTTATTACAGTAACTAAAACTCTATTATATAAGGAAATATTACATGATTGATATCCACTCTCACATTGTTTTTGGTGTAGATGATGGACCAAGCACAATTGAAGAAAGCCTAGCTCTTCTGAAAGAAGCTTTTTCACAGGGAGTTCGTACAATTGTATCCACTTCACATCGTCGTAAAAATATGTTTGAAACTCCAGAAGATACAATTATGACCAACTTTAAAGAGGTTCAAGCACTTGCTAAGAAAGAACTGCCTGACTTAACTCTTTTATATGGAGCTGAAATATACTTCACCCAAGATGCTCTTGACAAATTGGAAAGCAAGCAGATTCCTACTCTGAACGATACACAATATGCTTTGATTGAATTCAGCCCGACCACCCCCTATTGGGAAATCCGCAATGCAGTAAATAAAGTTTTATTGTTAGGTATTAGACCTGTCATTGCCCATATTGAACGCTATGCTGAACTAGAAAAAAATGAAAAAAGAGTTAAAGAGCTGATAGATATGGGATGTTATACTCAAATAAATAGTTCAAGTGTTCTTAAGCCTAAAATGTTTGGGGATAAGTATCGCTTACTCAAAAAAAGAGCTCAGTATTTTCTATCCTATAATCTAGTTCACTGTGTGGCTAGCGATATGCATAATCTAAGCTCAAGACCACCATATATGAAGCAAGCATTTGACGCAATTAGTCATCAGTATGGAAAGGAAAGAGCAGAAGAATTATTTTTAGTAAATCCTCAGTTGATTATATCGAACAAAAATATTTAGCAACATTTAATTTAGGTATATTTCCTGTATTTTAATCACGTAAGCTTGAAAATCTTATTTTTTTATGTTATATTGAACTGTATGATTTAATTCTTGGTAAATATACATATTTTTATTAGTTCTAGCTTTTTATACTCAGGACTATATATATATATATATATATGCATCAACGTAGTGAGTGGCGCACGCATATATATGTGTGCGCCTTAGTTTTTTCTAGGAGAATGATGCTTATGTATAGGAGAATTAAGAGAATTATAGGTCTTCTAATTTCTATACCCTCATTACTATTAATTATCCCGATTTGTTTAATAGCATGTATCTTTATTGTAATCGAATCAAGTGGTAATCCTATTTATATACAAGAACGAATTGGTTTAAATGGACAAAGTTTTTCAATTTATAAACTCCGATCCATGTATCAAGATGCTGAAAAGAATGGTCATAAATGGGCGAGCAAAAATGATACACGCATTACAAAAGTTGGACGTTTTATTCGTAAAACACGAATTGATGAATTACCACAAATCATTAATGTAATTAAAGGTGAGATGTCCATTATTGGACCACGACCAGAACGACCAGAGTTTATCAATGAATTTTTGAAAGATATCCCTAATTTTAATGAACGTTTAGCTGTCCGTCCAGGAATCACAGGATGGGCTCAAGTAAATGGTGGTTATGAATTAACTCCTAAAGATAAATTAGTCTACGATCTATTCTATATCAATCACGAAAGTATCAAGTTAGATTTTCTTATACTATTAAAAACAATTAAAGTGATGGTTACCGGGAACGGATCTAGGTAGTTCTAAGAAAGCAAAAATAAATAAAAGGAAACAAACAATAATATGACTATTTTTAATAAAAATATTAATAGAGTTTTTTCTTTGATAAAAAGCAAACTACTATTTTTACTTCTATTTACTATAGTAGGGACGACAGCAGTTGGTCTATATACTGTTTTTATCATTTCTCCTATATACAGTGTATCCTCTAAGCTCATAATGAAGAACACTTCAAGCCAAACAAATGGGCAAAATAATGATGCGCAAACGATTGAAGCTATAAACCTCTTTCAAAGACAAGCTAAGACTTATTTAGAGATAGCAGATCTCCCCCCAGTAAAAGATGAAACCAATAAAGCATTAGGTTTGTCACCTGATGACATCGCTAAAATCAAATCGGTTAAATTAACAAATGACTCAGGTTCACAGTTGGTCACAATAACAGTGAGAGGACTAGATCGAAATTTAGCAGAACGTTATATTAAAGAGTATGTGTCTCAGTACAAGAAATTTACAGCAGATAGATTAGGGCGCGACAACTTGTCAGTTGTTACAGAAGCACTGGGAAGTGATTCTCCAGTTTATCCCGTTCTATGGAAGAATCTTCTTGTATCTATTCTAGTATTTTCTTTTGTAGGATTTAATGTTATTTTCATCAAATATGTATTGAGTGATTCGATTGATTCTTACGAAGACTTGGAAGAGTTAGTGGGAACACCTGTTCTCGGGATGATTCCGACTATAGAGAGAAAGAGAAGAGGTGAGTGACATGCATATCGAAGTTATTCATAACAGTAAATCCATCGTAGCTGAGTCCTTTAGAACTTTAAGGAGTAATCTTCAGTTCTCAGAATTTGGAAAAAATATTAAAATCATTGTCGTTACAAGTGCCAACCCCAATGAAGGCAAGAGTGAAGTCAGTATCAATCTTGCCGCCTCTTTGGCCCAACAGGGGAAAAGAGTGATTATCATAGACGCGGATATGCGTAAACCAACTCAACATAAATTAACCGAGCTAAATAACACTGAAGGACTCAGCACTTTTTTATTAAAGAAGTCAGGAGTAGATTCCATTAATCATTTGACGATAAATGATGTGAATTTAGATGTGCTGACTTCAGGACCTGTTCCGCCTAATCCTTCTGAGATGTTAGCTAGTTCTTCTATGGATGAAACACTTAAAGCATTTGAGGATTTTTATGACTATGTCATTATCGATACCCCTCCCTTGCTAGCAGCAACTGATGCCCAAGTTTTAGCCAGTATTTCGGATGCTACCCTTCTGGTAGTAGATATCAAAAAATCAAAACGACGACAAATAATAGAAGCAAAAAGAAGATTAGACCATGTTGGAGCTAGACTACTTGGTGTGATAATGAATAAAATTGATTCACATAAAGATACCTATTATTACTATTATTAAACTAACTATTTGAAAGGCAGGAGAGAAAAAATGACAATCTATCTTTTAATGTTCGTCTATGTCTCTTTTCTTGCCTTTTTCTCATTGAAATATGAGGATAAAGTAAAAGAGTTAGGTTTCCTTGTTCTTCCGACTTTTTTCTTTTTTTTAATCATTGCAGGTTTTCGTACTTCTAGTGTAGGTGGAGATTTAGGAACTTATATCCATATTTTTGAATCAAATAATATTCAGATTCCAGATTTATCACATTTATTTAGTTCTCGATTTGAAATTGGGTACTTACTGTTCACTATTTTTCTAAGAAACTTCAGTGATCATTATCCATTCCTCTTATTCGTATTTGCATTTCTGACCTTATTAAGTTGGTTTTTTGTTCTTTATAAGCATTCTAAAAATGTTTACATGAGTTTACTGATTTACTTCAGCTCGTTAGGACTCTTTTTTTATTCTTTATCAAATATCAGGCAAGGTCTGGCGATTGCTTTAAGTTTTTTAGGGTTTCACTACTTAGTAAAAAACAAGAAGATTTTAGCATGGGTATTTATCTTACTAACTCCCTTATTTCATACATCTGGTATCGTCTGCCTCTTGTTTTTCCCCCTTAAAAAAATCGTTTTAAATAAAAGAATATACCAATTTGTGTTCCTTGCATTTCTAATCATCTTACCTTTTATCAAACAAATTGCAACTATCTTTATTTCTTTCTTCCCTCAGTATACTTCCTATCTGGAATCATCATGGTTTTTGGAAAGCAATAAATGGGCACCTGTATTTTTAACAATTTGGTATGGTATCGTTCTGATCTTTGGTGAATTAGTGATTAGAAAACAGAAGTTATCGACTGAAGAAGAATTTATAAGAACTTTGTTCTTTATCTCCTTTTTATTTACTGCGTCAACTTTGCAAACAAGTCTTTTTGGCAGATTCGCACACTATTTTACCCCCTTTATTTGCCTATATATCCCTATGATTTTATCTAAAATAGGTGACAAAAAAGTTCAATGGATTTTATTTTATTTGATGATATTGGTTTACGCTTCAATCTTTCTAGTCATTGTTTATTTTAAAGCTGACTGGTACCATGTCGTTCCCTACCGTTCAGTTATTGTAGATTGGTTATTTGGAAATTAGGTTTAGGAGTTATAAAATGAAATTTTCAGTTCTAACGACAGTCTATAAAAAAGAGACTCCTACAAATTTAAGGAAAAGTTTACTAAGTTCTTATCAGCAGACCCTTAAACCGACAGAAATCATTTTAGTTTGTGATGGCGAATTGACTGAAGAGTTAGAAATAGAAATCCAAAAGTTGCAGAGAGAGATTCCGATTTTAAAAGTTTTTCATTTACCTGAAAATTTAGGCTCAGGACCAGCCTCTCTCTTTGGAGTCAATCAATGCCAAACAGAATTCATTGCTAGAATGGACAGTGATGATTATTCTCTAGAAACAAGGTTTGAAAAGCAAGCAGCAGCCTTTGAAAAAAATCCCAACCTCATCATGGTTGGTTCCAATATCCTAGAGAAAAATACAGAGTTTACCGCCTTAAAGAAAGTACCAGAAACTACAGCCGAAATTCGTCAATATTCGAAAATGAGAAATCCCTTTAATAATCCATCGAGTATGATGAAAAAAAAATATATCTTGAAGGCTGGTAATTATCGTAAGTTCCGCTATCTAGAGGATTATGACCTCACAATGAGATTGTTACACGATAATCCAACCAAGGATTTTTTGAATATCCAGGATCCCTTGGTTGTCATGCAGACTAACGATTCTAGCTATCTGCGTAGAGGCGGTTTCTTGTATGTAAAGACGGACTTTATGCTCCAATTAGATTTTTATCGCAGAAGAGATATTACTCTAGTAGAATTATTTAGAAATATTTTCCTTCGTAATGCGATTCGAATTCTTCCAAATGCAATTAGGAAATGGGTCTATAAGAAAAAAATGAGAGAAGATGTAGAGGTGGTTAAGAAGATATGAAGAGAGTCATTACATATGGAACATTTGATTTATTGCATTACGGTCATATTAATCTTTTAAAAAGGGCAAAAGCTTTGGGAGATTATCTCATTGTCGGGCTTTCTACCAATGAATTTAATAGACTAGAAAAAAATAAAGAATGTTATTTTGATTACGAAGAAAGAAAATCTCTATTAGAGGCTATCAGATATGTGGATCTCGTCATACCAGAAGAAAATTGGGATCAAAAAACCTCAGACATAGAAAAGTATCATGCTGATGTGTTTGTCATTGGAGATGATTGGCAGGGAAAATTTGATTATTTAAGTGATTTGGGAATAGAGGTTGTTTACCTATCACGAACAAAAGAAATTTCAACTTCTAAGATAAAGAATGATTTGAATCAAGGAAACTAGGATGAAATATCAGGTCATACATGTAACAGGTGGTGTAAGGAATACCATGAGTGGGGTACAAAGTTTTATCAAAAATCATATCCCAAATAATGATCAAGAGTTTGAATATATGGTTGGAGAGTCAAATGGAGAGGCTCATTTCCCATTTAATCAATACCTAGATGAAAAAGAAATCAAACGCATTGTATTTCCTGCCCTACAGATTTCTAAACTATTTGCCTATGCGAGAGAGTGCCGACAATTTTATGAAAATAATAAAATTGACATTCTACATGTTCATAATCCTATAACCGCTTTTATACATAATTACTATGCTCGAAAAAATGGTGTTCCAGTTAGGATTTACCACAACCATAGTAGCCAATTTTCAGACACTTGGTTAAAAAGTATTCGCAATCGATTTTTGGTCTTTTTAGCTTTGAAAAATGCGACCCATCGTATCTCTTGTGGTCAATTAGCTGGATTGAAGATATTTGGAAAAAAAGAATTTCAAATCCTTCCAAATGCAATTGACATCAACAAGTATCGGTTTTCTCCAACTTTTCGAGAAGAAATTCGCAAAGAGTTTCATATAGCTGAACATCAAAAAGTAGTTGGGATGATTGGTATTTTAAATCCTTTCAAAAATCAGAATTTTTTGATTGAAATTGCTAAAGAATTGCCTGATGTTACTTTTTTCTTTGTTGGTGAAGGGCCAGATCGTACCGTTTTAGAAGAAAAAAGTAAGAAATTGAAGAATATCATCTTCACAGGAAAAAGAGAAGATGTTCATAAATTTTATTCAGCCTTTGATATTTTTGCCTTTCCTTCTTTGTATGAAGGTTTCCCAATTGTACTGGTAGAAGCTCAATGTTCTGGAGTCAATATTATCATGAATGAAACAATTGATCCAACAACTCAGATTGTTGATGAACTTTGTACAGCTATGCCACTAGATAAGGCCAAATGGGTAAACTATATCGAAAAGATGCCTTTCAAGGAGAAGCAACGACAGCTGAATGAACACCTAAAGCGGTTTGACATTGAAGAAAATGTTCAAAATTTAAAAGAAATTTATAAGCAAGGTTTAAAAAGAGAATGATCAACTATTTAAAACCCTTACTTTTTAAAGTAAGTGATTTTACTTATAAAATAAATAAAATGATTCCCAAGAAAAGGAACAGAATTGTTCTCTATTCTAATTGGGGGTTCAGAGATAATCTTAGAACCCTCTATCACTATTTAGTGGATAATGGCTATCAAGAAGCATACGAAATCGTTTGTGCTTCAAATGATTTCTATCATTTAGAAAAAGAGCAGGATGTGAAGTATGTTTCTATTTATCGAGGTTTCTTTTATTTTTTAACATCTAAATATTTTTTCTATTCATTTGGCAAGTATCCTGTAAAGCCTGCTCCAAAGCAGATGGTTGTCAACTTGTGGCATGGAATGCCCTTGAAAAAAATTGGCAATCTTGAAATTGGCATGGAAAAGATTGACTATAATTTCTTTACGAAATTAGTCTCTTCTTCAGATTTATTTACTCCAATCATGAAAGCAGCCTTTAATGCTAAGGATGAGCAGATGATTCTTGTTGGTAATATTCGAAATGATGAGCTCTTTAAAGAGAAAAAAGAGAAGAAAATCATCTGGATGCCAACCTACCGTAATTCTAAAAACTATCATGACAGCCAAGCAGCATTGATATTTTCTTTGGAAGAAGAGGACTTTCAGAACATTGAAGAACTACTTTCAAACTATGGCTATCAACTTTACGTTAAACTTCACCCTCTAGAGGAATCTCAGTTGAAATTTGAGATGAATTATGAGACGATTCATCTATTGTCAGAAGATATCATTAGTGAGCAGTATGGGACTTTATATACCTTTTTGGGCACAACCAGTGCATTGATTACAGATTATTCTTCAGTATTTTTAGATTATTATTTATTAAATAGGCCCGTTGCATTTACCATTAATGATTATGAGGAATACAAAGAAAAAAGAGGCTTTGTATTTGATAATGTGAAGAGTTTAATGGTGGGCAGTGTCATTCGTGATTCACATGACTTATTAGAGTTCCTAGAGAGTGTCGTGAAGTCTGAAGATATTTATATTGAAGAACGAAAAAAAATCAATAACAAGGTGAATGCCATTCAAAAAGATTTTACAAAGACACTTTTGGATGAAATTGGATTAGAGAAATAAGGTTAGGATAAAGAATGATTAGTGTAGTCGTACCCGTTTATAATGTAGAAACTTATCTGGTAGAATGTTTAGATAGCATTCAAAACCAAACCTACACAGATTTTGAAGTCATTTTAGTAAATGATGGTTCAACAGATGGTTCACAAGCTATTTGTGAGCGTTATTGTAAAGAGAATCGTCGCTTTCACTTGTTGAATCAAGAGAATCAAGGATTGAGCGCTGCACGAAATACTGGTGTAGCAGCTTCAAGAGGAGAGTTTATTGTATTTGTGGATAGTGATGACATGATTCTAGCGAACTATTTAGAAACCTTAATGCACTATATGCGTGAAGACGTAGATATTGTGGAAAGTCAGTTTACCGTATCTAACGAGGAATTTCTTGCTAAAAGTTTTAAAGAACCAAGTATTCTATTCGAAGGGAACTCTCAAGAAGCAGTAAAAATTTTCCCTAAACATGTTTTAAATGTTAATGCAGTTACAAAACTTTATAGAAGATCAATTGTTGAAGCTGTTCCTTATATAGATGGGGTGATTTTTGAAGATGTTTATTGTGGAATTGGAATGTTAAAATATATTCGAAAAATCATTAAGATTGATTATAAAGGTTATTATTATCGACAACATCAAGCTAGTATCATGCATCGAACCTTTACTCCTAAAAATTTAGATATCTTTACAGTCAGTGACCAATTAATAGACTTGTATTCTGATAGGGAAGAACTTCTTCCTTACATTGGCAGCTTCCTAGTTCATGTAGCAACCATGCATTATCAAGACTATATCCAAAAAGGAAATCCATATGCAGATGTCTATAATCAGAAATTAGCCGACTATGTAACTATCACCAAGAAAAATCCTGAGCTTGCAAAAAGTTCGCGTATGATTCGCCTCTATAATATTTGTCCAAAATATTATAATTCGATCATTTTCCCTGTTTATCATTTTTTGTGGAAACTAAAAAATGGAATTAGAAAGTAAATTCAGATGAATAAAAATGAATGAGAAGGAAGCTGTTTTATGATTAGCTTAATCGTTCCAGTTTATAACGTGGAAGAATATCTGGAAGAATGTCTAGAAAGTATTCGAAAGCAAACCTATCAAGATATAGAAGTCATTTTAGTCAATGATGGTTCAACAGATGGCTCCCAAGCTATTTGTGAGTATTTTTGCCAAACAGATAAGCGTTTCCGATTGATCAATCAAAAAAATCAAGGTCAAAGTGTAGCCAGAAATCATGGCGTAAAAGAATCCCTTGGTGAATATATCATGTTTGTCGATAGTGATGATGTCATTAAAGCAAATATACTAGACGTATTACTATCCTATATGAAGGCGGATGTGGATTTAGTAGAATGTAGTCTTGTTCGCAATCAAGAAGAATTGCATAAAAATAAACCGATTCGAGTTATTTTCGAAGGTAATTCAACGGCAGCCATTATTAAATGTATAGCACTTAAAGAAGTGAATTATTCCCCATGTGCAAAATTATATAGAAGAGAAATTATTGAAAAAGTTCCATTTTTAGAAGGTGTTATTTACGAGGATGTTTATACAGGAATTAATTTTTTAAAAAATATTCGAAAAATGGTAGTTGTTGATTTAACTGGGTATTATTACCGATTTAGTCCGAATAGTACTATGACAACTTCTTTTAATGAGAAAAATTTAGATATTTTTAAAGTTGGAAATCAATTAATAGCATCCTTCCAAGATGATGCATATTTATTACCGTATATTGGATACTTTATGTTTTATCTAGGGGTTAGTCATTATTACAGAGATGGCATTACGAAGAAGAGTCCTTGTGTTAGTTTGTATGAGAATTTTATAAAGGAGTCTGCTTTTATTGCGAAGCAATCTCAAGAAGTTGTTCGAAAATACCGTTTACTAAGAATGTATTTCATAGCGCCAAAATATTTTTTAACGATTACTCATCCAGTGTATCAGTTTCTGTATAAAGGATGGAGTAAATTTAGAAAGTTGACTCACAAAAGACAAATGAAGGAGCTTATGAACAAAAATGATTAGTATAATCGTTCCAGTTTATAACGTGGAAGAATATCTGGAAGAATGTCTAGAAAGTATTCGAAAGCAAACCTATCAAGATATAGAAGTCATTTTAGTCAATGATGGTTCTACAGATGGCTCACACGCGATTTGTGAGCGTTATTGCCAAATGGATAAGCGTTTCCGATTGATCAATCAAAAAAACCAAGGTCAAAGCGTAGCCAGAAATCGTGGCGTAAAAGAATCCCTTGGTGAATATATCATGTTTGTCGATAGTGATGATGTTGTAAGTCTTGGTCTGTTGGAACAACTAATGAAGTATATGTCTGATGGAATTGATATTGTAGAATGTAATAGAACCGAGGATATTCAATCTTTAAATGAAGAAAAAAAAGATATTCATGTTAAAGAATTTGATTCAGATGAAGCGTTATACCAATGTTTTAATCATGGAGTAAGTTGGAGTCCAGTCGCAAAACTCTATCGTCGTGAAATAGTGGAGAAAGTTCCGTTTTTAGAAAATTTAATTTATGAAGATTTTTATACTGGAATCGTCTCTTTAAAATATATTCATAAAATGAGAAAAATTAACTATATTGGTTATTATTATCGATATCATACTTCTAGTACGATGAATCAGAAATATTCAGAAAAGAATCTTGATATTTTTAAAGTTGGCGAAAAATTATTAGAGGAATTTAGAGAAGATAATTGGTTACCTTATGTAGGGAATATGTTATTTTTAGTCGGTATTGGACATTTTAAAAAGTATAACATAAGAGTTGGACATCCATATTATCAGTTATATATTGATGAGATTAATAAATATGCCAAAATAGCTAAGAAATCATCAGATATTTTCAATTCTAGTAAACTATTAAGATGGTACAGTTATTCATCAAAATATTTTTTTAGTTTATATTATCCTCTGTATTTAAGATATTTAGACATTCGAAAAAAATGGAAAATTTAATAGGAGCCTATTTATGATTAGTGTCATTGTACCTGTTTATAATGTTGAAGAGTATCTGAAAGAATGTTTAGATAGTATTCAATGTCAAACTTATAACAATATTGAAGTGATTTTAGTCAATGATGGTTCAACAGATGCTTCAAAAGAAATTTGTGAGAGATATTGTCAACAAGATCCTCGTTTTCACTTAATCAATCAAGCAAATAAAGGATTAAGTGGCGCTCGTAATCGTGGTATGACTGAATCTAAAGGCGAATTTATCACTTTTGTAGACAGTGATGATGTTCTTAAAGAAGATATGTTGGAACAATTATTAAAGCACATGACTTCAGAAGAAATGGACATCGTAGAATGTTGGTATACAAATGATCAAAAAGAAATAGAAATCCCTTCTCCTGAGAATGTCAAAATTATTTTCCAAGGAAATGCCCATGAAGCATTAGTTTCTTTATGTAAAGATAATATTGTCCGTTTGAATGCAGTTGCTAAACTTTTTCGAAGACAAGTGATTGTCAATTTTCCATTTTTAGAAGGTTTATTTTATGAAGATGTGTATGGAGGAATGGGAATCTTAAAACATATTCATAAAATGGTGAAAATCGATTATATAGGATATTATTACCGTGTACGTTCTGGTAGTATTATGAATCGCGAATTTAGTTTGAAAAATTTGGATTTGTTTACTATTTGTGATAAAGTGGAGCATTTATATGATGGAAATGCTGACTCACTCCCATACGTACATCGTCGCTTATTTCATTTAGTCTTGATGCACGTTGTCGACTATCGTATATTTGAAGGAAATCCTTATCAAGAAAAATATGTCGAGTATCTGAATCGTTACGCTAAAAGTTCAAGTCGCTCATTTTTAATGAGAGCTTATCGCTTATTCCCTCAAAAGATTGTCTTTATTTCAAGAGTTGTTGGAGCCATTCAATGGAGATTTGAAAAATATATTGTAAAAAGATTTTGGAGAGGGTTGAAGTAGTATGAATTATTACTTAAAAGAATTTTACGCAGAAGCCAAACATGCAGGATCTAAAGCAAGATTAGATGCTGAAAAAATAATGCTAGAAGCAGGATATCAACCTTTTTCCCTAAATAATGATTCAAATCCCATCACTTTGACAAAAAATGATGTGTTAGTTCTTCAATTTCCATTATTATGGCATTCCTTAAAAAAACAAATTTTAACGAGATTTTTGAAAAATAGAACATTCAAAGCTTATTTGCTGATTCATGATATCGAGTCCCTGAGAAACAAAAAAATCAAGTCATTTACAGATTTCAAATATTCTATTATCCATTTTTTACAAAATAAAACCGTTCTTGAAAAAGTAGATGGAATTATCGCCCATAACGAAAAGATGAAAGCAGAACTTGTACTATTAGGAATACCGGAAGAGAAGATTGTTTCATTAGAGATATTTGACTATTTGATTCCACATTATAAAGAGAAGAAAGCTTATGAAAAAGAAACTATTTTGTTAGCTGGAAATTTCGATATTCGAAAAACAAAATATGCTCGACAATTACCTGAAAAACCAGATTTTTCTATTTATGGCATTAACTTTGAAGAGGAGAATCTTCCTCACAACGTTCATTATCAAGGTGCTTTTTCTCCTGATGAACTTTCCAATCACTTGCATGGTGGTTTTGGCTTGGTCTGGGATGGAGATAGCCCCCATACTTGTAGTGGAATGTATGGAGAATATTTAAAGATGAATAACCCGCATAAAGCCTCTTTATATTTAGCATCAGGTTTTCCGATTATTGTATGGAGCCAATCTGCCTTGGCTGATTTTGTA
This sequence comes from Streptococcus sp. CL5.50, assembly GCF_049738015.1. Lineage (NCBI taxonomy): Bacteria > Bacillati > Bacillota > Bacilli > Lactobacillales > Streptococcaceae > Streptococcus > Streptococcus sp. CL5.50. Next base: position 10,082 of record NZ_JBKOTR010000007.1, on the reverse strand, counting down.
CGGAAAAATCAATGTGGAATCATTGTTGATTCATTATTTGAAATTGCAGATTGTTTAAACTCGATTGATGAAGAAGATTATCAAGAATTGATTAAAAATAGTAAAATAGTAGGAGAGAAACTTTGTAACGGACATTTTCTAAAAACAGCTTTAGAAAAATGTGAAAGGAACTTGTAGAGTTTATGAAACTACAAATCTTACAAAATAAAATGGCTCGCTATTGTCAAATTTTAAAATATTATGGCCTTAAACTAACATGTGTTTACTTTCTTGCACAAAAATCTGACAAGATGTTTTATGATTTTCGAAGAAAGATTCTTTTGGATTTTGTACTGAAATTACGAAAAGAAGCTCAAATAGATGATTCGAGTAATGAAAAAGAAGAAGAAACAACAGAATTTCCGAAAATAATTTGGACAATGTGGCAACAGGGAGAAGCTCAAATGCCTGGGACAGTCCAGACTTCAATAAAGACCATAAAAAACTTCGCCAAAAGAAATGATTGTGAATTCTATTTGTTGACGGATGAAAATCTGGCGGATTTCATCAATATTCCAAGAGACATCACCGAAAAATACAAGAAAAAAGAATTATCAGCTGCGCATTATTCAGATATTATTCGTTTTAGTCTCTTATGCCAATACGGTGGCATTTGGATGGATGCAACCTTATTTGTATCTCCCTATGCAACTTTAGAAATGTTTGAAGGGGACTTTTTTAGTTTGAATCATCCACCTATACGATCTGAACAAATAGAACGAACTGTTGGTGACTTTAAATGGGCAGGTTTCTTTCTGGCAGGAAAAAAAGGCAAGCCTTATTTTAAACATATTCGGGATTTATATCTTTACTATGTTCGTAAATATCCAGTTTTTATTCATTACCTGATGATGGATTATTTTATTTTGTCTGAATATAAGTGCAATCCTTATTTTGAAAGCTTAGTGGATAGATTACCTATTCTAGCACCAGCTGAGCGTGTTTGGTTTTTAAGAGACCATGCTCATGATCTTTTTGATGAAAAGGAATGGGAAGAAGTGTTAAAAACAACACCGATTTTGAAAACGACTTATAAAATCAAGAAAGAAGAAGTCCTTCCAGAAAGTTATCTGGATCAACTTTTACAAGGAAAATTAAAGGAATAGATGAAATACACGAAAAAAAGTAGAACAGAATTTGCCACCTTAAATACGAGTATTGCTCTGGCATTGCAACCTTTTCAAGTACTTCTTGGCTTTATCAATCGAACTATTTTTATCAATTTACTTGGGGTAACCTATCTAGGATTAAACAATTATTTGTCTAGCTTAGTTTCTATCCTGTCTTTGGCAGAATTAGGGGTTGCTGGAGCCATGAGCTATGCACTATATGGACCCTTAGGCAGAGAAGAACATGGAAAAATCAATGCCTTTATGATTCTTTTCAAAAAATTATATAGAATCATTGGCTTTTCTATTTTTATACTGGGCGCTATACTTTCTTTATTTCTTCCTTATATGATAAAGGATTATACTGTAAATAGTGAAGTATATTTGATTTTTTTCCTCTTTGTATTTAACTCAGCTTCCAGCTATTTTTTCTCCTATAAACGAACCTTGCTTTATGTCGATCAGCGTAATTATATGATGACTTTGATTGACTTTGGATTAAATACGCTTCGTGTATGCTTGCAAATCGGAATTTTATTCTTTACCAAAAATTATATCTTTTATCTATTAATCAGTATCATCATGAATTTGATTGGGAATATCATCATGTCGCGTATTGTAGATAGATTGTATGGTTACCTGTTTAAGGATGACATAACCCCCATTAATCAGGAGGAAAAAGGAAAATTTATCCGAAATATCAAAGGAAATGTAGTCGGTAGTATTGGAGAAACAATTGTTTTTCAAACAGATAGTATTCTAATGGCAAGTTTTGTCAGCTTAGCAGCTATTGGTATTTATGGGAATTATACCTATGTTTTAGGATTTCTTTCACTGATTTTAAATACTGTGATCAATTCAGTTGTTTCTTCCGTAGGTAACTTAGTCCATTCGGAATCTACGACAGTAGCAGATATAGTTAAATTCCTAAAAAAATTCCAGTTTATTGCTTTTAGCCTGATTTATTTTGCTAGCTTAGGCTATTTAATGTTCATTCATCCATTTATGACCATCTGGTTAGGGGAAAATTTTTCATTTAATCGTACAGTTGAGATTTTGATTGTCCTTCATTTTTTCCTAACTTTTTATAGAAGACCGATTCTAACGTTGATTTCAGTTTATGGATTAAGTTATGAGCAAAATAAAAAAGTTATCGTCGAGATTTTATTAAATATTTCCCTTTCACTCTACTTTTTAGTGATTTTAGATTTAGGGGTATCTGGAATTTTATTGGGTACGATTTGTTCAACAGTCTTGACCTGTACATGGTATGAACCCTATAGCGCCTTTAAGTATGGATTGAAAGCTTCCTCAAAGGATTTTTTTAAAACATTGTTACAAGATTTCACTGTCGCAGGGATAAGCTTTCTACTTTTGAGTTTGCTGGATAACTACCTCTTAACTCAGCTAGATTTCATTTTCGGTTTGATCATCAAAATCGTCCTTTATTTGATAGTATTGGGTGTCTACGTTTTCCTATTTAGAAATCATGAAGGCGGTAGACAAATCATCCTGATGATTCAAAAAGTATTAAAGTTAAAAAAATAAGGAGAAATCAATGAAAAGAATATTGGTTTGTGGTCTGGTTCCAGATGTTGGTGGCTTGGAAAAAATTGTGGTAGATTTTTATAATCATATCGATACCTCTGAATTTGAACTGGAATTTTTACTACAAGGTTCTGAAGATGTTGAATTTAGTGATCATTTTAAAAAGCTTTGTCGCAATCCTCTAGTCGTTCATAGAATCCCCAAGTTAAGACCTCATATCCAGCAAGCCTTAAAAGAATGGGATGATTTTTTTAAGAAGAATGCTCATCGTTATGATATTTTATGGTCCAATCAAAACGGCCTGACTCATCTAGAATTTTTAAAATTAGCAAAGAAATATGGAATCGAAAAAAGAATTGTTCATGGACATTGTGCGACAGCAGATAAATTTTATCGTTTTATTCACCCAATTAATCGACTTTTTGTCGGAAAATATGCAACAGATTTTTGGGCCTGTGGAACAGAAGCATTGAACCATTTTTATCATGGTCAAGAAAGAAAAAAAGCCTTGGTTATTCATAATGCCATTGAAGTTGAGAAGTTTTTATATGATCAAGAAATGCAAACCCAACTTCGAAAGGAGTATCAGATCCCTGAAAATTGTTTGGTCATTGGGCAAGTTTCCCGCTTAAATGAGAAACAAAAAAATCAAAGTTTCTGTATTAAGGTCTTTTCTGAAATCGTCAAAAAAGAACCAAATTCCCGTTTAGTTTTTATCGGAAGAGGTGATACTGCATTTTTAGAAAATGTGGCAAAAGAATATGGTGTAGAAGATAAAGTCATTTTTACAGGATTGACCACTAATGTCGGAAAAATGCTAAATTTATTAGATGTGTTCTTCTTCCCATCTAATTTTGAAGGATTGCCAATTGTACTCATTGAAGCACAAGCAAATGGATTACCTGTTGTAACTGCAAATCATTTACCAGATGCAAGAATACTAGATAACTATGATAACAGTCTGTCTTTGAATGATTCTCTTGAAGAATGGGCAGATAAGATTTTGTCTGTCAGAGATCATCGAGAGCTTGATAAAGCAAAGGTGAAACAGCTGATAGAACAAAACGGCTACGAGATTGACTCAGCAACCAAACAGTTGGAGAAATTATTTGATGAGTAATAAAAAATTGATGGAGAGGACAAACATGTCTTCTCTAATTTTTTATAATGATTTAATAGTTTGGAACACTATTTAATCCTGAAGCAAAAGCAGACAAAATAGAGAAGGCATGATATAATATAAAGTAGATTTCTATGTTATAAAACAAGAACTGTTTGGACATTATTCATTTGAAAGCTCCTTGATGTTCAAACAATAGGTGTTCTAAACCCTTGCTATGAAAGGAAAAAACTCAATGGCTACTATTCAATGGTTTCCTGGTCACATGTCTAAAGCGCGTCGACAGGTGCAGGAGAATTTAAAATTTGTTGATTTTGTGACGATTTTGGTTGATGCACGCTTACCTCTGTCTAGTCAAAATCCTATGTTGACTAAGATTGTTGGTGACAAACCAAAACTCTTGATTTTAAACAAGGCGGACTTGGCCGACCCAGCAATAACCAAGGAATGGCGCCAGTATTTTGAATCACAAGGAATTCAGACGCTAGCTATCAACTCCAAAGAGCAAGTGACTGTAAAAGTTGTAACAGATGCAGCCAAGAAGCTCATGGCGGATAAGATTGCTCGCCAGAAAGAACGTGGTATCAAGATTGAAACCTTGCGTACCATGATTATCGGGATTCCAAATGCTGGTAAATCAACTCTTATGAACCGTTTGGCTGGTAAGAAAATTGCCGTTGTTGGTAATAAACCAGGGGTTACCAAGGGGCAACAATGGCTCAAAACCAATAAAGACTTGGAAATCTTAGATACGCCAGGGATTCTTTGGCCTAAATTTGAAGATGAAACTGTAGCTCTTAAGTTGGCCTTGACTGGAGCTATCAAAGACCAGTTGCTTCCTATGGACGAGGTAACCATTTTTGGTCTCAATTATTTCAAAGAACATTATCCAGAAAAGCTGGCTGAACGCTTCAAACAAATGAAAATTGAAGAAGAAGCGCCTGTTATCATTATGGATATGACCCGTGCCCTCGGTTTCCGTGACGACTATGACCGTTTTTACAGTCTCTTCGTAAAGGAAGTCCGTGATGGCAAACTCGGTAACTACACCTTAGATACATTGGATGACCTCGATGGCGACGATTAAAGAAATCAAAGAACTCCTTGCAACGGTCAAGGAGTTAGAAAGCCCTATTTTTTTAGATCTTGAAAAGGATAATCGCTCAGGAGTTCAAAAAGAAATCAGCAAACGTAAAAAAGCTATTCAGGCAGAATTGGTTGAGGATCTTCGTTTAGAATCCATGCTTTCCTACGAAAAAGAACTTTACAAGCAAGGATTGACCTTAATTGCTGGTGTTGACGAGGTTGGTCGTGGCCCTCTGGCTGGGCCTGTAGTCGCTGCAGCCGTTATTTTACCTAAAAATTGTAAGATTAAAGGTCTCAACGACAGCAAAAAAATCCCTAAAAAGAAACATCTGGAGATTTTCCAAGAAGTTCAGGAGCAAGCCTTGTCAATCGGCATTGGTATCATGGATAATCAGGTCATCGACCAAGTCAATATCTATGAAGCAACCAAACTAGCTATGAAGGAAGCAATCTCCCAGCTCCCTCCGCAACCTGAGCACCTTTTGATAGATGCCATGAAACTGGATTTACCAATTTCACAAACATCTATCATCAAAGGAGATGCCAATTCCCTCTCGATTGCAGCGGCTTCTATAGTAGCCAAGGTGACACGTGATGAATTGATGAAGGAATTCGATCATCAGTTCCCTGGTTATGATTTTGCTGCTAATGCAGGATATGGAACAGCTAAACACTTAGAAGGACTGGAAAAACTAGGAGTTACCCCAATTCACCGAACCAGCTTTGAACCAGTTAAATCACTGGTTTCAGGAGAAAAAGAAAGTTAAGTTAGAAGGAATGATTATGGAGGAACAGTCAGAAACACTCAGTTCCAAGAAAGAATTTGCCTTTGCCTCAAGCACCATACTATCCCAAGTTGGACGAGGAATCATTGTGGGACTCGTTGTCGGGCTCATCGTCGGATCCTTTCGGTTTTCAATCGAAAAAGGCTTCCACCTGATACAAGGACTTTATCAAGATCAAGCGCACCTAGTGCGCAATCTTTTTATCATTGGTCTATTTTATTTAATAGTTTGTTGGCTCAGTGCGAAATTAACTCGATCAGAAAAAGACATAAAAGGCTCAGGAATTCCTCAAGTCGAAGCCGAATTAAAGGGACTCATGACCCTCAACTGGTGGGGCGTACTTTGGAAAAAATATATTCTAGGAATTCTTGCTATTGCAAGTGGCCTTATGCTGGGGCGTGAAGGGCCAAGTATTCAACTCGGAGCGGTTGGTGGTAAAGGTATTGCTAAATGGCTCAAATCCAGTCCAGTAGAGGAACGCTCTCTGATTGCCAGTGGAGCTGCCGCAGGGCTAGCCGCAGCCTTTAATGCACCAATTGCTGGACTTCTCTTTGTCGTAGAAGAAGTTTATCACCATTTTTCACGCTTTTTCTGGGTCTCAACTCTAGCAGCAAGTCTCGTAGCAAATTTTGTTTCTCTTCTCATATTTGGCCTAACACCCGTACTGGATATGCCAGACAATATACCACTCATGACCCTAGACCAGTATTGGATTTACCTCCTTATGGGAGTTTTTCTTGGACTATCTGGTTTTCTCTATGAGAAAGCTGTACTCAATGTCGGTAGAGTTTATGATTGGGTTGGACAAAAAATCCATTTAGATAGAGCATATTATCCAATTCTGGCTTTCATTCTCATCATACCGGTCGGGATCTTCTTGCCACAAATTCTTGGTGGTGGAAATCAGCTTGTTCTTTCCCTAACTGAGCAAAATTTTAGTTTCCAAGTTCTATTAGCTTACTTTTTGATTCGCTTTGTTTGGAGCATGATTAGCTATGGAAGTGGCCTTCCAGGAGGAATTTTTCTACCAATTTTAGCGCTTGGTTCCTTACTCGGTGCCCTAGTTGGTGTCATTTGTGTGAATATTGGACTTATCAGTCAGGAACAATTTCCTATATTTGTCATTCTGGGAATGAGTGGATACTTTGGAGCAATATCAAAGGCTCCCTTAACTGCCATGATACTCGTAACTGAGATGGTAGGAGATATTCGCAACCTCATGCCACTCGGACTGGTAACCCTAGTTGCCTACATCATCATGGATTTACTCAAGGGTGCACCAGTCTATGAGGCTATGTTGGAAAAAATGCTACCTGAAGAAGCGTCAGATGAAGGAGAAGTCACACTTATTGAAATTCCTGTTTCAGATAAAATAGCAGGAAAACAAGTTCACGAACTCAACTTACCACACAACGTCCTTATTACAACCCAAGTTCATAACGGTAAAAGCCAAACCGTTAACGGCTCAACCAGAATGTATCTCGGTGATATGATTCACCTGGTGATTCCAAAAAGTGAAATTGGGAAAGTCAAAGATTTGTTGTTGTAGATCAAAAATATTTTTACATAATTTTTATTATGTAATAAATGTATCAAGAATATTTTGTTGATTTTGATAAGGGAGGACATACATCATAATGAAAATACTAGATGTTCTATATGAGTTTTATGGTGATTTTGAATTCATTAAAGAAAAGTGGAATGAAAAATACGAAGGTATTCTTATCAAAATAAAGGATGAGCAAGGATATAAAAGATGCCGCTTAGCAAAAAGAACACCGAAAAAAGAAGGATATTTTACAGTTTTTTGGAAAAAAGACAAAAATAACATGAACACTCCTTATACCAATGAAGATTTGGGAACTGAACTTGTTATCGTTGTCATCGATAATGATAAAAAGGGGCTATTTATTATTCCAAACGAAGTTGCTATTTGTAAGAAAATTCTCTCAACAAAAAACAGCAAAGAAAAAATGTCCATGCGATTTTATCCGCCTTGGTGCACAAATTTAAATACAACGGCTCAATCAACACAAAAATGGCAATTGAAAATTTTTAGAGAAATTGAATTATAAGAATGACTTTGAAAAATTTCTAGTAGATTCATATCAAACACAAAGATTTGGTTCTTATGAAAAAAGAACCAAATCTTTGTGTTAGTTTCTCAGGAATAAAGTACATTATAGACAATTTTTGTCGAAAAAATTTTTTAGTTATAACATGTTATGAAAAAACTAAAAATTTATGAACAATTGACCTTACATAGTCTAAAGCCTTGATAATACTGGGATAGAAACATAAAATACATATATTGAAAAAAGTACTTTATTTATGTTTGTACATTATTTTAAAAAAGAATATTGTATAAGGTTTGTATCGATGGGAATACTAAATATTAAATAGTAAATGGATATTTTGGAAAAACCTCTTGATTTAAAAAGACACCTTTACTTTGCCCCCAAAAAAGTAGTGCGTAATTTTCCCGTCAGAAATTTTCTACCTACTATTCTTAGTATGTTTTTGTGTTGACATTTTTTTAAAAAAAAGGTAAACTATTAACATGACATGAATAAAGTTAATAGTTAGGAGATAAGATGGGAATTTTAAGAACTCATTTAGAAGCAGAGTGTGACCCACGATTAGCCGGTGAATTAGCATACAGTATTAAGGAGGCCTATCGCTTTTTGTGGGAACTCATTGATACCACACCAGTATTGCGACACCCAGAAATGCGAAAGACTTATGGGCATATCCGACAAGCATTAGTCGATGTAGCGCTGCGATTAGTTTTAGAAGATTCATCAATGAGAACAGATGTGCAAATGTTATCTGCAGTGAATAATAAAGTGAACGGCTATACTTATACGATGATTGAAACAAAAGGAGCCATTATTTCTCCAGTAAAAACCAGAAGTATAAAAACAATGCCAAAAAAAGCTCTTCACAGAAGTGTGGCTAGTGTGAAAAATAAACAATTTGATCTTTTTACAACCCAAGAGGATATCAATAAGCATTATGATGCTGATAACCCACCGTTTCTCCTCTTAACATACGGCGGAAAGAATCATCACCTGCAATTTGTTCAGCTGGGTTTGCCAAATGTTGATACAGAGCAATGGATTGAGAAAGTAGATATTATGAATGCCCAGCGGATTGTTGCCTCGAAAGACCAAGAGCAGACCACTCAAAAGAAACTAGATTTGACTTTAACGGAGCTGTCAGAAGAGCTTCTTAGGAGAGAAGTAAATGGAACAAGGAATATTTAGTCCCTCTAAATTAACAAAGGCTAGAATAGCCAGAGGATTAACTAAAAAAGAATTGGCTGAACGAACAGGAATATCTAGACAAATGATTTCTAATTATGAATTAGGGAAAACACATCCAGGAGCAAGTAAGTTAATGACAATTGTTGCTGAACTAGATTTTCCATACACCTATTTTACTTCTGAACCTAAAAGGTTTTACGAAGGGGCCACTTTTTTTCGTAGTCAATCTGCGGCTACTAAAAGAGCAAGGGATATGCAAGCTGTCAGGTTAGAATTTCAAAAGGAAATTTATGATTTGCTGTCTCAGTATGTTAATTTTCCTGAATTAACTCTACCTGACATTTTAACGAAAACTATTTACGATATTACTAATAACGATATTGAGGAAAAAGCTAAAGAATTAAGAGAACTATGGGGATTAGGTAAAGATATACCAATTTCTAATCTCACTGAGATTGCAGAAGTTAATGGTATTATTGTTGTTGAGTCCAATATGTCTGATGACAAATTGGATGCAGTGTCAGAATGGATTGAAGACAGACCGTATATCATGCTGACAGATAATGGAGAATCTGCTGTACGTCGTCGTTTTAATATTGCACATGAATTAGGTCATATTTTACTTCATGGAGATATTGAAAGTATTCACGACTATACCTCTCAGGAATTAAAGAATATTATTGAGAATCAGGCAAACTATTTTGCTTCTTGTTTATTGTTACCTGAGAATGGTTTTTTAAAATCTTTGTTATCTACTAATTTAGACTTTTATATTGAGTTAAAAAAATATTGGAAAGTTTCTATTCAATCAATGATTATGAGAACTTATCAGTTAGAGTTAATCAATGATGATCAAAAATTATATTTGTTTAGGAAAATTGGCTTTAATAAATGGAAGAAGCGTGAGCCTTTGGACAATGAATTGACTCTTGAGAAACCTAGTCTTTACCGTAAAGTATTTGACTTAATTATCAGTAATGATATTTTACAAAAAAATGAACTAATTTCTAACTTATCTCTACCCAAAGATGAGTTAGAAAAATCATTAGATATTTCAATTAATGATAATTATCAATTGTCACAAAAAGGTCCTGTATTAAGAATAGTTAAATGAAAAGTCTCAATAATA